>NZ_LYSP01000018.1:0-104141 GCF_001728945.1 Pseudomonas sp. ENNP23 | reverse complement strand
TTCCGCCGTAGAGCTGGTCGGTACCTGTTCCACCATTGATTACATCGTCGCTGGCACCGCCAAATATTTTATCATTTCCAGCGGTGCCGGAAATGTTGTCGCTGCCTGCGCTTCCAATAAAAATATGTGATGTAGCGGTAAAGCTATTGCGCAGGGTTTGTATCTGTTGATGCGAAAGGGCATTTATATAAGTGGGGATTAGCTGGCTGTATAAACTGCTCGGCAGTTCTCCTTTCCAAAAGCTGAAAAACTCAAGCGCGTCGGTGGCTGCCTTGAGTGAGTTGGTATCTGATACCTTCTCAAACAGCTTGAGCGTTCCGCTGTAGTCTAATTCTATTCCAGAGCTTGTGAGTTTTAGTTCAATTGCATCGATATAAGGCTTTAGTCGTGTCTGGAGAAGCAAGCCGTTATAAATAGATAGCTTGAGGCTCTCATAAGCCTGATTCAGCAAGCTAATCTGACCAGCGTTGAAGCCAAGACGACTCTCATTAATCACAACACTGCCTTGGGTCGTGTTGTAGGAACTATTGCTGCTAGCTGTACCCACGCCAAACGATAAAGTCAGGCTATTAGTGCCTGAGCCAACCTTACCGAACTTGAGGATGTTCTGCGCATTGAATACTTCCAGCGCTTTTACGCGCTCAAGAAGCTTCTGGGTGTTCTGCTGCGCTTCGCTCGGTTGAGTACCGTTGGTCTCCCAGGAGTACTGGAAACGCACATCCGTGCCACCTTCGTCCAGCGCATCAATGCGCTTGTCGAAGGTCTGGTAGTTGGCGCTCTTGGCCCACTCGGCGATCAGCTTGTCCAGCAGACCCATCTGCTCTTCGCGGGTCTGGGCCTGGGCGTAGGTAGCCAGCAGAGTCTTGAGCTCGGCGTTGAGCATCGAGGCTTCGCGCAGGTCGCGCACGGCGCCGGAGCCTTTCATGTCGGGCAGGGCCTTGGCTGCATCGTCGAGGGCAATGTGGTCAGTGAACTCGCGGTAGAAGGGGTTGCTGGCCAGGTCCAGGTTGGCAACCACGCTCTGGTTAGCGTTGACGCTGCCTTGGGTACCGTCGCCCCGGATGAAGGTGCCGGTGGCGCTGATCAGGTTGCCATTGGATGTCTGGTTGCTGGCAGTCGAGTTGAGGTTGATGGCGACGATGTTGTGCTCAGCCAGAGTCTTGAGTTCGCCGGCCTGGGCAATGCCGTCCTGATTGGTGTCCTGCCAGACCCGGACGTTAGCGAACTGGGCATCCTTCGCATCGAAGACGCCATCACCGTTGCTGTCGAAGTCACGCAGTGCGTCGAAGCCATCAGTGGCTTTCTGGCCATTGGCCTTGACGGTGTCGACCCCGAACAACTCGCCGCCATTGTCGATCTGGCCGTTGCCGTTGCGGTCCAGCACGAGGAAACCGTCATCGCCCTTGACCCAGCCGGTACCGGTTTTCAGGCCATCGCCATCGAAGTCGAAGGTGATACCGGCATTGGCGCCGACTGTTTCGATGCCGTCGCCGTCTAGGTCGAGGCTGAGGGGGTCGCGCCGCTGAACAAACGAATTGGCGCTATTGAAATTTTGGTTAACGTCATTTTGTACTGAGGGAGTGTTTCTTTTTCTGAGCCAAACCAAATGCGAGTCGGTGGTTTCGCCATTAATTACTGCCTCCATCCACTCATCACGGGTTCCCATCAATTGGCCAACGGCGGAGCTCTCCACGGCTTTATAGGCACCATCGGCAATCTCTGGAAGGGTTGCCCCAAGGACCTTGATCTCTCCCGAGATTTTAGTGAACTCCCAACCTTTATCCTTAGTCCACGTCAGTGTGGTGTTGACGTCCACCGAGACCAGTTTGTTTCCCAGGGAGAGGATCGTCCCGGTTGCTTTGAATTCCTCCAGCGTCACAGAATCGTCAGGTTGAATCTTTGATCTTGTTTCGATTTTGGCGGGGCCAACTTCATATGACAGCTTTATTTCTCTCTTGCTGTTTACTGAGATGCTGGAGTTGCCGGATTTTATGGTTACTTCGCCAGAGGAAAGAAGTGCGTCTGTTGAGAGTTCGTTACCATGTCGGTCGATGAATTTGATACTTCCGTCAGGTCCGATGTGTGCGCTATAGCCTTTCTTGTCAAAGATGTGGATGCCGTCTCCGTCGGTATATGACCAGTCTCTGTATTGCCCGGTGTAACCTGTCATAGGATGCTCCTTGCTTGTTTATTAGTGCCGTTGGGGTAATGGGTTGTTTTTGTCTTGTGGCTAAGCCGAAATAGGCTTTTCATAAGTTGATCGGGCGTGAATTTATTCGTCTCTTGGAGTTGTAGGCTTTATTTTTAAATAGTTTCTCAGGGTATTTGACTGTTTATGTGTCTCTTCTTCGTGGCGGGCGGGGCAGTACAAAGCTCCCCGTATTCACTTACCGCTCCCCCAAACTCTCATCCTGATATTCCTTCAACGGACTCAGGAAGTAGTCGATCACCTTCCGCTTGTCCGTCTTCACTTCCGCCCGTACGGCCATGCCGGGGGAGAGTTCCACACGTTTGTCGCCGACCTGGATGCTGTTTTCCTCCAGCTGGATGCGGGTGCTGTAGACCAGGCCGCGTTTTTCGTCGTCGATGGCGTCGTTGGAGATGCTGACGACCTTGCCGTGCACCACGCCGTATTTGGTGAAGGTGAAGGTTTCCACCTTGATCTCGACTTCCTGGCCGGGGTGGACGAAGCCGATGTCCTTGTTCTCCAGCATGGCTTCCACTTCCACCGGCTGGTCGCTGGGGACGATGACCATCAGCGGCTGGGCCTCGGTGACCACGCCGCCGTGGGTGTGGATGGCCAGTTGCTGCACGGTGCCGTCCACCGGGGCGGTGAGGCGCATCAGGCGGTCGCGCTGTTCGGCTTTCTTCAGCTCCTGGACGAGGCCGGCGGCGCGTTGTTCGGACTCGTGCTGCAGGTCGAGCATGGCGCGGCGGGTCTGGGCCAGCACGGTGTTGCGCTGGCGTTCGGCAGCGCTGCGGGCGGCGGTGAGTTCGATCACGCGGGCCTGCTGGATGGCCAGCTCGCGCTCCTGATCGAGGCGTGCCTGCTCCTTTTCCAGGTAGGCGTGCTTGGCTACGTAGGCCTTGTCCAGCAGGCGCTTGTAGTCGGCGGAGAGCTGGCGGGTGATGGGTAGGGACTCCTCCAGCTTGGCCACCCAGGCCTTGGCCGCCTGGATCTCGGCCACGCGCTGCTCGATCTCGGCGTCGGCCTGGTCGAGGGTGCTGCGCAGCTCCAGGTACTGGCCCTGCAGCCAGCGCTGGGCCGCCAGTTGCTGCTCGGGGCTGGCCTCGGGGATCAGCGCGGCCAGGGACGCGGGCTCGCTGTCGCTCTGAATGGCATCGAGCAGGGCGCGGGCACGGGCGTTGTCCACCTGGGCGGCGAGCAGGTCGCTCTTCAGACGGTCGACGTCGGCGCCGGTGATCTGCGCGTCCAGGTCCACCAGCAGGTCGCCGGCCTTCACCTTCTGCCCGTCGTAGACGTGGATGGCCTTGACCACCGCTACCTCGCTGGGCTGGATGACCTTGGTCTTGCCGCTGGGGACGATCTTGCCGGTGGCGGTGGCCACCACGTCGATCTCGCCGATGCAGGCCCACACCAGCGCCAGCACGGCGAAAGCGATGATCAGCCACTGGATGATGCGTGGCGCCGGGTGCGGCGGCTGCTCCTGCAGGGCCAGGGCGGCAGGGAGGAATTGCACCTCGTGGCTCAGGCGCGCGGGCGCGTCCATGGCCTTGCGGTTGCGCCAGGCGTGGCGCCAGACAGTGCGGTAGCGGTTGATCAGTTCACGGCGTGCGCTCATGGCGTGGGCTTCCTTGCGGGTGAGGTTGCGCTCACCTCGGGCCTCTCCCGGTGGGAGAGGGGGCTGGCTGGAATGGGGTTCATCAGGGGATCACCCTTGTTGCAGGCGGTGCAGGCGCGAGTAATGGCCGGCCTGGTGGGCCAGCAGTTCGGCGTGGGTGCCCTGTTCGACGATCTGCCCGCGGTCCATCACCACGATGCGGTTGGCATCGCGAACGGCCGAAAGACGGTGGGCGATGATGATCACCGTGCGCCCCTGGCAGATGGCGCGCATGTTCTGCTGGATCACCCGCTCGGACTCGTAGTCCAGGGCGCTGGTGGCCTCGTCGAAGATGAGGATGCGCGGGTTGCCCATCAGCGCCCGGGCGATGGCCACGCGCTGGCGTTGTCCGCCGGAGAGCGAGGCACCGTGCTCGCCCACCACCGTGTCGTAGCCTTCGGGCAGTTCGAGGATGAATTCATGGGCGCCGGCCAGCTTGGCGGCCTGCATCACCGCCTCTATGGGCGCGCCGGGGTCGGTGAGGGCGATGTTCTCGCGGATGCTGCGGGCGAACAGCATGTTGTCCTGCAATACGACGCCGATCTGCCGGCGCAGGGACGACACGTCCGCCAGGGCCAGGTCCATGCCGTCCACCATCACCCGCCCACGCTCCGGCGTGTAGAGGCGTTGCAGCAGGCGGGTGAGGGTGCTCTTGCCGGAGCCGGAGCGGCCGACGATGCCGATCACCTCGCCCGGCTGAATGGTCAGGCTCACCCCACGCAGGATCTCCGAACCGTCCGGGCGGTAGCGGAAGTGCACCTGGTCGAACTCCACATGGCCACGCAGCGGCGGCAGGGCACTGCGGGTGGCCTGGGACAGCTCGGTGCGGGTGTTGAGGATGTCCCCCAGGCGCTGCACCGAGACGCCGGTCTGCTGGAAGTTGGTCCACAACTGGGCCAGGCGCATGATCGGCTGCGACACCCGGCCGGCCAGCATGTTGAAGGCGATCAACTGGCCGACGCTCAGGTCCCCGTCGATCACCAGCCGCGCGCCCAGCCACAGGGTCGCCACCGTCACCAGCTTGCCCACCAGGCCGACGCCCTCGTTGGCCAGGGTGGACAGCGTCTGGGTGCGGAAGCTGGCCGCCACGTAGCCGGCGAGCTGGTTGTCCCACTTGCGGTTGATCTGCGGCTCCACCGCCATCGCCTTGAGGGTGTCGATGCCGTTGACGGTTTCCACCAGGAAGGCCTGGTTCTCCGCCCCGCGCGTGAAGCTCTCGTTCAGCCGCGCGCGCAGCAGCGGGGTGATGAACAGGGAGATGAGGAAGTACAGCGGCAGCGACAGCACCACCACCAGCGTCAGCCAGCCGCTGTAGAAGAACATCACGCCGATGAACACCACCGAGAACAGCACATCGAGGATCAGCGTGATGGCGTTGCCGGTGAGGAAGCTGCGGATGTTCTCCAGCTCCCGCACCCGCGCCACCGAGTCGCCCACCCGGCGCGCCTGGAAGTAGGCCAGCGGCAGCGTCACCAGGTGGCGGAACAGCCGGGAGCCCAGCTCCACGTCGATGCGGCTGGCGGTGTGGGCGAACACATAGCTGCGCAGGCCCGAGAGCAGCGACTCGAAAACCATGATCCCCAGCAGGCCGAGGGCGATCACGTCCAGGGTGGACAGGCCCCGGTGCACCAGCACCTTGTCCATCACCACCTGGAAGAACAGCGGTGTCAGCAGCGCGAAGATCTGCAGCACGAAGGACACCAGCAGCACCTCGCCCAGCAGCTTGCGGTACTTGACGATGGCGGGGATGAACCAGGTGAAGTCGAACTTGGCCAGGTCGCCGGCCAGCGACGCCTGGGAGCGGATCAGCAGCAGCTCGCCGGTCCAGCGGGCCTCCAGGGCGTCGAACTCCAGCACCTCAGGGCGCTGGGCGCGTGGGTCGTGGATCAGCGCCTTGCCGTCGTCCAGGCGGGCGATGATGAAGAAGTGGCCCTCCCGGTCGGCGGCAATCGCCGGCAGCGGCGTGTGCTCCAGCCGCTTGAGGGTGCTGCGCGCCGGGCGTGCCTTGAGCCCCAGCTTCTTCGCGGCCAGGAGCATTTCGGCCTTGGCGAAATGGCGGCCGTCTTCGGCGAATTCGTGGGCGAGTTGTTCGGGGGAGGCGGCCACGTTGTGGAAACGGGCCAACATCACCAGGCACGCAAGGCCGGTGTCGAGCGCTTGTCCCGGTTCGTGGGGGGAGCTTTCCTGCATAAAAAGCCTTCTTCCTTGAGGGTGGCGAGGCGCCATGAAATGCGCGCGCCATTCTGACAAAACCGCCCTCGGGATAAAAAGCGGCGGATTGACGAACGGTTCTCACTCCGGGGGATTCAGACTCTGTAAGCATTGATGGCGCACGCGCGGGCAGTTTGCCTACGACTGTCTACAGTCTTTCTTGGATGCCTACGTCGTATCCGACCCCAGTGCAAGTCTTCGGGATGTGCCTTTGCGCCGGGAGTTCCGCTTCACGGTTCAGCAGGGAAGGCCGATGAACAGCACGTCTTTCAGCACCGATGCAGAGAGTTTCCGCCGCATTCTCATCCGCAACGTGGCATTGCCCCTGGGCGTTGGCGTCCTGGGTCTGGTGCTGTTCGTCGGGCTGATCGGCTACCTGCTCCATGTGCTCAATTGGGTCGAGCACACCGACCAGGTCATCGCCCGCAGCAACGAGAGCCTGCGCCAGTCGGTTGAGTGCGAATCGAGTCTCAGGGGCTTCCTGCTGTCCGGGGAGGAGGCGTTTCTGGAGGGCTACCGGGAGACGTCCCCGCGTCTGCTGGTCGGGCTGCAGGCACTGCGTGAGCTGATCCGCGACAACCCCGTCCAGAGTGAGCGACTGGCGCGAATCGAGGCTGCCCAGGCGCGCTGGCTGCAGATGACCGAGCCTCTGATCGAGGCGCGGCGTGCCAATCAGGACGTGAGCGCCTTCATTCGCGAAAGGCAGGGCAAGCGGCAGATGGACGAGGTGCGTCAGGGCTTCATGGCCCTTGTCGGCACCGAGGCGCAGCTTCGCAATGAACGTAGCGAGCGGGCCAACCGGGCCGTGGTGCTCATCATCGGCTTGCTGGCGGTCATGCAACTGGGCGGCAGTGGAGCCCTGGCCATTTTCGGGCGGCGTGAGCTGATCGGCCTGTCGACGGCCTACAACCGCATCCTTGGACAGCAGGGGCGCTTCACCGAGCAGTTGCAAGCCCAGGCCTGGCTGCGGGAGGGGCAGTCGCAACTGGCCGAACAGTTGATCGGCCAGCAGACCCCGGCGCTGATCGGCCGCGCCGTGCTGGATTTCCTCGCCGGTTACCTGGACGTCGCCGTGGGTGCCCTCTATGTACGCGAGGGTGACGGGCGGTTGCGGCGCGTCGCCGACTACGGCTTCGCACCCGGGCAGCAGGCCCGCGAGCAGGTCTTCGAGGACGGTGCCAGCCTGCTCGGGCAGGTGCTGCGATCCCGCGAGGCGCGGGTCATGGAAGGGCTGCCCCCGGCCTACCTGCGGGTCAACTCCGGGCTGGGCGATACCGACCCCCTGTCGGTGATCCTGTCGCCTACGCACAGCGATGGACAGGTCAACGGCGTGATTGAGCTGGCCTTCCTGCGGCCCCTGGAGTCCCGCGACCGGCAATTGCTGGAAGCCGTTGCCGAGAGCCTGGGCACCTCCATCGAGGCCGCTCGCTACCGCCAGCGCCTGCACGACATGCTCACCGAGACCCAGCAGCTCAACGAGGAGCTGCAGGTGCAGCAGGAGGAGTTGCGCGTCGCCAACGAGGAGCTGGAAGACCAGGCCCGGGTGATCCGCGACTCCCAGGTCAACCTGGAGACCCAGCAGGCCGAGCTGGAGCAGACCAACGAACAATTGAGCGAGAAGACCCGCCGCCTGGAAGATCAGCGTGACCTGCTGGACGAGCGCAACCACGCCCTCGACCAGGCCCGGCGCGAACTGGAGGCGCGTGCCGAGGAACTGCAGCGGACCAGCCGCTACAAGTCCGAGTTCCTTGCCAACATGTCCCACGAGTTGCGTACCCCGCTGAACAGTTCGCTGATCCTTTCCAAGCTGCTGGCGGAGAACCGCAAGGGCAACCTCGATCCGCAGCAGGTGCAGTACGCCGAGCTGATCAACAAGTCCGGCAACGAGCTGCTGCGGCTGATCAGTGACATCCTCGACATCTCCAAGGTGGAGGCCGGTCGCCTGGAGGTCCACCCCGAGGACACAGACGTTGCGCAACTGGTGGACGGCTTGCGCGCACTGTTCCAGCCCCAGGCCGACGAAAAGGGGCTGGCGTTCGACGTGCAGGTCGAGGCCGATACCCCGGCGCGGCTCTACACCGACGGCCAGCGCGCCGGTCAGATCCTCCGCAACCTGCTGTCCAATGCCGTCAAGTTCACCGCCAGCGGCCGCATCGGCCTCAAGGTCCGCGCAACCAGCGGCGGCATCGCCTTCGAAGTCAGCGACACCGGCATCGGTATCAGCGACGAGCAGATGGGCATCATCTTCGAGCCCTTCCGCCAGGTGGACGGCACCACCAACCGGCGCTTCGGCGGCACCGGCCTGGGCCTGTCCATCTCCCGCAACCTCGCGGAAATGCTCGGTGGCAGTATCACCGTGCAGAGCCAGCCCGGGCGCGGCAGTTGCTTCACCCTCTGGCTGCCCAGCAACTGCCTCGCCGGCGAGTCATTGCCGGACACTGCCCAGGCGCAGCCCGCCGAAGGCGCACGGGGCATGGCGCCCGCGGCGTCCGCCAGCGGCCTCCAGGACGACCGCCAGCGACCCGGCGATGGGCGCCACTGTGTGCTGGTGATCGAGAACGACCCGAAGTTCGCCCGTGACCTCTACGAGCTTGCCCACGAGCTGGGCCACCGCTGCCTGTTGGCGGGTAGCGCCGAGGAGGGCCTGCGCCTGGCACGGGAGCAGGGGCCCGACGCGGTGCTGCTGGACATGCGCCTGCCGGACGAGTCCGGCCTCGCGGTACTGCAGACGCTCAAGGAAAACCCGGCCACCCGGCACCTGCCCGTGCACGTGCTCTCCGTCGACGACCGCACCGGCCCGGCGCTGCAGTTGGGAGCCATCGGCCACGCACGCAAGCCTGCCACCCGGGACCAACTGCGTGACGTCTTCGCCCGCCTGGAGGACAAGCTCACCCAGAAGGTCAAGCACGTTCTGGTGGTGGAAGGCGACGCCAGCCAGCGCGACAGCATCGCCCAACTGGTGAGCGATGAAGACATCCAGGTCAGCGCCGTCGCCAGTGGCACCGAGGCCCTGGAACGCCTGCGTGGCGGTGTGTACGACTGCATGATCATCGACCTCGCCCTGCCGGACATGCGCGGCAACGACCTGCTGGAACGCATGGCTGCCGAGTCGCTCGGCAACTTCCCCCCGGTGATCGTCTACACCGCCCGCCAGCTCAGCCCGCGCGAGGAGGAGGAGCTGCTGCGCCACTCCCGCTCCATCATCATCAAGGGCGCCTGCTCCCTCGAGCGCCTGCTCGACGAGGTCACCCTGTTCCTGCACAAGGTCGAATCCTCCCTCTCCAGCGACCGCCAGCGCATGCTGCAGAGCGCGCGCAACCGTGACCGGGTGTTCGAGGAGCGCACCGTGCTGGTGGTGGACGACGACGTGCGCAACATCTTCGCCCTCATCAGCGCCCTGGACGAGAAGGGCACTCGGGTGGTGACCGCCCGCAACGGCCAGGAAGCCCTGCAGAAGCTGGAGGAAAACCCGCAGATCGACCTGGTACTGATGGACGTGATGATGCCGGTCATGGACGGCTTCGAAGCCACCCGGCGCATCCGCCAGGACCCGCGCTGGAGCCGGCTGCCGATCATCGCCGTCACCGCCAAGGCGATGAAGGACGACCAGGAGCAGTGCATGGGCGCCGGCGCCAGCGACTACCTGGCCAAACCCATCGACCTGGAGCGGCTGTTCTCGCTGATCCGCGTGTGGCTGCCGAAGCTGGACAGGTTCTGAAGCGCGGCGGTGACCGCCGCGCGGCCGCTTACCCGCGCAGTTCGCGGAGTTCGCTGGTCAGGGTGTCCAGGCGCAGCAGGCGTCCCGTTTGGTCGAACAGACGCCAGTCGTGCGACTGGGCACGCACCTGCAGCAGTGCGTCCGCCGGCCAGTCCAGCACTGCGCAGGCCTGCAGCGACTGCTGGCTCACCAGGCGCCATTGCCGGGTGCTGCCCTGGGGTGCGAGGCCGATCAGCAGCCACTCCGGGAGCACCTCCAGGTCCAGCGCCGCCACCTGCTCCGGCGTGGTCCCGGGCAGAGGGATGTCGCATCGCCCACCGGTGCTTTCCATCGTCAGGGTCATCGTGCCGTTGGCGCCGTCCTGGCAGGTGAAGGTCAGCAACCCGCCCAGGGGGTTGGGGAGAATTCGTTGCTGCTCAAGGGGGGCGTCCACGGGCCTGCGCTCGGCCAGGCGCCGTGAGGGCAGGGTGTAGCGCCAGAGCACGTGCGACCCGTCTGCGCCGATCACCAACCACTGCTCGAAGTGCTCGGTGTGGTGGAAGAGGCGGATGTCGCCCTTGAGGTCGCTGACGTGCCAGAGCACGGCGAACGCGCGGTCGACGTCCACGACACGAACACTGTCCCGCAGGGTGATGGCCCAACTGATGCCGTCGAAGACCGGTGAGTGGGCGTGCAGCTCCAGCACACCCAGGTCCCGTGCCGTGCGCCTGACCAGGTCCAGTTTGGTGATGCGCCAGACCTGGTCGCGGCGTGCCATGGCCAGGGCAACGCGCCGGTTGTGCGCGATGACCAGGCGGTGTGCCGGTTCGGCGAAGCTGAATACTGCACGCCCGTGGGCATCCAGTACCTGGGCACCGGCTTCCCCGAGTGCCACCAGTGTGCGTTGGTCCTCCAGGGCCACCGCGTCGAAAATCGCCTGCTGCCCGGCGGGGGGCGCCTGCCAATGCAGTGGCGAGGTGGCGCGCTGCAAGGGGGTGGCACGCCCCTTGGGAAACCCGCGGGGCGGCAGGTCGGCCTGCAGCAGCGTGTCCCGGCTGAGCTTGAGCAGGCTGTCCAGCTCGGACCTGGACAGGTTCGCGCGTTGGGTGGCGTGGTCATCCAGCAAGGCGGGCAGCACCATCCGGGCCAGCAGGGCCAGTGAGCGGTTGTCCCGCGTGTGCCGGTTCTTGGTGCCGACCCACAACAGGGCGCGGGCCAGGGCCTGGCGATCCCGGACACGTGCCGGGTCGTCGCGCAGCGCACGCAGGGGGGCGGCATAGGCCTCCAGGGTGTCCGGCAGCAGGGCAGCGCGGGTCACCAGGGCCTCGGTGCCCAGGCTGCCGCCTGCCGCTTCGGCTTGGCTCAGCCATTGCACCGCACGATCCCGTGCCTCGGGAATCGGCCAGGCCACGTCCATGGCCTTCAACCAGTCGCCGCGCGCTACCAGCATCTCGGCCCATTCCATGCGCAGCCGGTCGGCCACTTGCGGCCACTTGGTCTGGAGCATCTGCACCGCGCTGACGAAGGCGTCGTCACGGCGCGCCACCTGCAGGGCCGTCTTCCAGTCGTCGGCCAGGCAGAAGAGGCGCACGATCCAGTCGGCCGACATGTCCCAGGCCAGTGCCAGCTCGGCAGCCTGGCGGAAGCGCTGGTGGCGCTCCAGGTAGTCCAGCGCCTCCTGCCGCACCTTGAGCAGCTCGGCGAGGATGAAGACCGCTTCGTCGATGCGCCCCGCACGGTCGAGTTTCTCGAAGTGCTGGCGATAGACCTTGCGCAGGTGGGCTTCCAGGTCCTCGCCCAGGGAGATGGAGACCCCGGGGCCCGAGGGGCGTCCCAGGGACAGGTCGTCGCGGCGGTCCGGCGTGCCGAATGCCTGGCCCAGGCTGCCCTGTTCGCCCCCGAGGGGCAGCGCGTGGCGCAGCGCCTCGTCGATGTCGCCCTTCTCGAACAGGTTGAGCATGCGCCGCAGGTAGGCACTCTGGCGGCGGTTGAGCATTGCGCTGAAGCGGGAAGTGATGGCCAGGCTGGTGAGCAGGCGACGCCAGCGGCTCGGGGTGGCCGGCGCCTGGCTCCTGCGGGGAGGGAGGGCGCGCGCACTGGCGACCGGCGTGGGGGCTGCCGTCCAGTGCTGGGGGGCGCCGGAGAAGAACCGGCGCAAGGCGCCGATGAGCAGCAGGGCGATGACGATCAGCAGGGCGGCTACGAACAGGAGCGCCCCGGGGCCGGATGGATCGTCGGAGTCCTGGGCCAGCGGAGCCGTGCTGGCCGAGGGTGACACCGCGTCCTGGGCCAGGTGCAAGGCGTCTGGCAGGTGGCTACCCAGGATCACCACGGCGAACAGCACGAACCAGATGAGCAGGCCCTTGCCGACGCCTCCGGAGGTGGTCTGCGCAGCAGCCCGCTTGCCCGGCGCACGCGCCGGAGGCTGCTTCGCCAGTGACTGGAGGAAGGCCTCGCGTTGTGGGCTGGGTGGTTTCACCTTGCCCTGGAGGATGGTGTGGATGTCCTTGGCGGGCGGCAGCTCTTCGATCACCAGCGGCGGTAGGGCGTCCCGGCAGTCATGGGTGTCCTGCCAGGGGTGGCCGTCGAGATCGAGGCAGTCCTCCAGCGCCAGGCGTTCGGCCTGATGCAGGTCCAGTGCGGTGACGCGGCCACCCTGTACCAGCCAGAGATCGGCGGTCGGCAGGGTTGCCTGCTCTTCCTGCGTCAGCTCGGCCGAGCACAGGCCACCGGTCTCCAAGGCCAGCAGCGGCCAGCCCTCCAGCGCGTCACAGTCCTGCACAACGGTCGCGTTGAAGCGCAACAGGTCGCCCTCGGGGAAGCGCCAGGCTGCCGATCCGGCCCGCCAATGGCGCAGCAACAGGGCCGCACGGACCTCGACCGCCAGCCAGTCGGCAGGCAGCCACAGGCCTGCGACCGGACGGCGCCCCTTGAGCGAGGGCTGACGAACGCGGGGGGCCGATGCACTCATGGCGTGCCTCCCTGGTCATATGCCCGGGTGCAGGAGGCCCGCAGGCGCACGACATGGTGCCGGGTGCAATAGAGCACCAGCTCGCGAGCCTGACTGAGGACCGCCAGCAGGCCGCTGCTGGCACAGACGCTCAGCCGCGCAATGGCATCGGGCGTTTCGACGATGCTCCGGAGCGCACTGCCGTCATACAGGGCAAGGCGCTTGTGATCGCCAGACATCAGCACCAGCAGCAACCCCCTGGCGTCGGGGTCGGCCACCAGGCCCTGGGCACTCCAGCCCGGGGGCACGTCGAGTGTCCAGTTCCCAGCAGCGCCGCCTTGCCGATCCTCGGGGCGGCACAGCCGCCAGCGTTCCTGTGGCGTTGCGCTCAGTAGCAGGGCGCATGCCGGGTGGGTGCTGGTGGTGCTGAACCGGGCCATGAAGGCCTTGCTGGCTTCACCTACCTCGCCAAGGCGCAGGGGCGTGCTCACGCGGTGGCCCGACAGCACCTCCTGGAGGATGAAGCGCTGGTCACGCTTGTGCAGGTAATAGAGGCGGCCATCGTCGAGGTGGCTCATGGCGAGCACGTCTGTTTCTACGCGCTCCAGAAGCGGCTCCTGGCTGCGGGGGAGGCCTCTCTGATGGTGCCAGTGCAGCAGTCGCCCCTGGGCATCCAGCAGGTAGAGGCGCTCGCCGTCATGGACGCTGTCCACCAGGGCGAGGGGTAGCAACCTGGCGGTGCCTGGTGGAGCGCTCAGTACCTCCTGTGGCGGACGTGTGGCGGTACTCAAGGGCGACAACTGCCAGAAGCGCAGGTCGGGACCGGCGTCCATCACGCCGCCCAGGCTGCGCCCGGTGAACGCCAGGGCCAGCGGCTGCTCCCCCGTGCTCCAGAGGAGCCGGCGAGTCCTGGGTTTCTTCTTGCTCCCCAGGGCCGGCAGCTTGAACACCAGTACGCCGGGCTGATCGAGCAGCGCCAACGCCACCATCTGCCCGGAGCGGGAAATGACCGGTGGCAAGGTCAGTGCCACGCGCTCCACGTTCAGGGTCTCAGCGTGCCCGGCAGGTACCTGCCCGGCGAGGGCGAACTGCCCTGAAAGCAGGCGCCTGCCGATGGCCGGGCTCGGCAAGGGCAGGTTCAGGGCGCGTCGGCTGTTGCCCAGGTGCAGCTCGGCCTCCAGCGCCTCACCATCCAGGCTGGTGGAGAGGTGCAGGCGGTGGCTGAAACCGTCATCCGTGGCCTGGGCGCCAATCAGCCAGCATTCGTCCGGCGTTGCGGGCAGGGCGTTGCGCAGGTCGTTCCAGGCGCGCCAGTCATCGGGCGCGGCGGCTTGCCAGCGCCGGGCTTCGAGCAGGCGGGCGAAGTCGACTGCGCCGCGCACGCCATCGATCCAGCCGGGTTGCTGGAGGATGCCCCAGCGCAACTCGCCACCCACGGCCTGGGCACGGCGCGCCAGGAGGATCAGCATCGCAATGTGGGCCAGTCGTGGGGCGCCCAGTTGCCGGGGGCCGGCGTCGAACAGGGCAATGATCGTGCGATTGCCCTGGCAGGCGCGTGCCTCGGAGGCGAGGAACAGGTGCTCGCCGCTGGCGGCACGTCGCAGGAACTCGTCGGGAAATGCGTCGGCCAGCAACCACTCGCTGGGCAGCAGGCGCTCATAGGGGCCGCGCCGCTGCAGATCGCCCAGACCGTCCGGCTCCTTCAGCTCGCCGCTCTGCCGGCGCTGAACCGGCCCCACCAGGTTGTGCAGGCGTTGCGCGATGTCGGCCAGGGCTTCGGCCAGCTCGCTGTCCAGTTCCTGCAGAGGCTGGCCCCAGTGGGCCAGGGCGTCGGGTAACTGCAGGCTCATGGGGCTGCCCAATGTTCGGCAATGCGCGCCAGGTGACCTTCGGAAAGCGGTAGCTGGCGGTCCAGCGGCACCGTCCTGGCCGGCGCGGGCCAGAGCAGCAGCGGGGTGCGGCCGTGGCGCTTGGCGAGGGCGCGGGCGAGCAGGTCCAGTGGCGCATCGGGGCACAGCCGGGTTGGCAGCCAGAGTTCGGGGGCGCCTTCACAAGGGGCGGCGTAGTCGATGCCCTCCACCCAGGGCAGGGCGTCGGCCTCACCGATCACCACCAGCAGGTCATCGGCGGCGGTGGCCTGCAGGCCCGCCAGTTGCCCGGCGGGCAGGGCCAGCAGGCGCGCGTGCAGGCGCCGGGAGGCTTCGCCCCAGGCCAGGGCCGCACGGGGTTCCGGGGCCTGGGCGCGGGGTTGCCAGCGCCAGGCCTGTTTCAGGGCGCTCATGCGGGGGTGGCGAGGCGGGCGACCAGGCGCTCGCGCAGCTCGGCCAGCTCCGGCGGCAGGGCGTCGGCGAGGAAGTTGGCGTCGATCTCCCGCAGCACCGCTTCCGGGTTCGCGCCTTCGGCCTCGTCCAGGCAGGCGCGGGCTTCTTCGGCCAGGCGGCTGGCTCGCGACAGCGGCTGCAGGGTGGCTTCTTCCACCGCGCTGAAGAGGTTGTCGTTGCTGGCCTGGGCGAACAGTTCGCGCAGGACCTCGCGGGCCTGTTGCTGCATGGCCTGGGTGGGCAGGGCGTAGAGCAGCGGCCAGAGGTCCGCCTCGCTGGCCTGCTGGCGGCCGCCGAGCAGTGCGGCGGCGGCGATCAGGCGTTGCGATTTGACGATGCGCCGGTCGGAAAGCGGGATGCCGGCCTGGCGCAGGCGGCGGATGGCGTCGGCCAGAGCCGGGCGCACGCTGTCGAGGTCGACCTGGCGCAGGGCGCCGCAGAGCGTGTCCAGGTGGCCCAGGTGGTGCGCGTCCAGCACCGGTAGCTGCTCGGCCTTCCAGCCCCCGGCGAGCATGGCTTCCAGTTGGTGGTCCGGCACGGTGTCGACGAACAGGTGCAGCAGGAAGCGGTCGGCGAAGGCCGCCAGGGCTTCGTCTTCCGGCAGGCCGTTGGCCGCGCCGACGCAGACCCGCAGCGGGCAGCGCAGCTCGGTGTGGCCCCGGCGGAAACGCCGTTCGTTGAGCACGCCGAGCAGGGTGTTGAGGATGGCGGTGGAGCCGAGGAACACCTCGTCGAGGAAGGCCACGTCGGCTTCCGGCAGCATGCCGCTGACATCGGTTTCCACTGTGCCTTCGCGCAGCTTGCGCAGGTCCACCGGGCCGAACAGCTCGCTGGGCTCGGTGAAGCGCCCGAGCAGGTATTCGAAGTAGCGGCCGCCCAGCACCTGGGCCACCCGCCGTACCACGGCGCTCTTCGCCGTGCCGGGTGGGCCGACCACCAGCAGGTGCTCCTGGGCCACGGCGGCGAGGATGATGAGTTCGGCGAGTTGCTCACGGCCGACGAGGCCGGTGGTGGCGGTGCGAATGGCCGAGCGGAGTTCCCGGGCGGCGTGCTGGATGGCGTTCAAAGCGGCGTCTTCCCTGATGGCAAGGCGCGGATTTTGCGCAAATCGACCGGGCTGTCAATGCGCCATTACGCAGCCCGTCGGACGGTTCACAGGGAACCGTCCCGGCCCGTGCACTCACTCCCCGGCGGCATCCTCCAGCACCGGCTTGGCCAGGTAGCGCGACAGGGCGTGGGCGATGTTGTTGGGGCGCTGGACGTCGCCGAACAGCAGTTGCCCGATGCTCAGGCCCAGTTGGCGGTAGCTCTCGAACTGGGCTTCGTCGAAGAACTGGTCGCCGGTGGTCTGGTTGGGGAAGTCCGGGTGGGCGCGCACGTAGTTCAGTACATCGGTGGGTACGCCTTCGATCAGCCGGGGCTTGATCAGCAGGATGCGGCTGGTGAGGCGACGCGAGCTGTCGGGTTTCTCCCGGTCCGTGTGGAAGACGTTGAGCAGTACGGCGCAGCGGCGGTCGCTCGGTTCGGTGGCGGCACGCAGGCTCTGTGTGCTGCCGAACACCTGGGACAGCAGCGGGTGGCGCAGCACGCCGGGGTCTTCCTCGATCTCCAGGTCGTGGTCGATGCGCGACAGCCGCACCAGGTTGGCCAGGTCGTCGAAGCGGTACTCCGGGTCGCAGCCGCAGTCGCACATCACCACCAGTTCGATGTCGCGGGCGGGGCGCAGCAGTTCATAGGTAGCGGTGTTCTCGAAGTGGCCACCGTCGGTGAGGTAGAGCTTGTCGCGGCGATGGCCGTGGAAGCGCGCGGTGAGTTCGTAGAACAGGTAGGTCTGGGTCGGCAGCCAGTGCGACGGCGCTTCGTCGATCCGCGACAGTGGCTTGGTGCGGTCGACGAAGTTGCTCTGCCACCAGGTGCCCAGGCGCACGTTGGCCAGCCCCAGCAGCAGCGAGAGGCCAAGGCTGGTCTGGCGGCCGAGGCCGGTGCTGACAGCGGCGCCGGAGGTGGCCACCCACTGACCGAGGCTCAGCGGCTGGTTGATCTCGCCGCGGCCGTGGGGTGGCAGCCGGCTTTTGCGCTGGCCGTCGAGGATGAAGCTGGTGACCTGATCCTGCTCGCCGCCAGGCACATAGCGGTAGGGCGCCACGCACAGCGGCTTGCCCTTGCGGTCGCGCTGCACCAGTTGCTCGGCCGGGTCCACGGTCAGGTTCACGGTGACGTTGATCAGGTGCAGCGGGCCGGCGGTGCGCCTGCCGTAGTAGTCCTGCAGGGAAATATCGTCCTGCGAGAGCGTCTGCGACACGCTCATGCGCCGCCTCTGGGCACAGGCGACGTCGAAGCGCTGGCCGTTGGAGGCCCCCAGGTAGGCGCGGGTCAGGCGGGCGGAGTAGAACGCCTGCAGGCTGGAGAGGTTGATGAAACCGATGAACTGCCCGGTGACCACCGTCATCACCAGGGCGATGACCGCCAGCAGGCCGAAGCGGAAGAGCTGCGTGTCACCCGCGTGGGCGCCCGGCACCCGCCCGTTCCAGGCGAACCAGTGGGCCAGCAGGCCCCAGGCCAGGGTCACGGCCAGCAGCAGGGCCAGGCCGGCGACCAGTGCCAGGGCGTCCAGGGGCAGCTTCTTCAGCAGCCCGGTTGCGGGCTTTTCGTCACGGCTGCGGGCCAGGTGACGCACCAGCCAGATCAGCACCGGCAGCACGCTGAAGGTCAGGCTGCCCTGCCAGTGACGGGCCAGCACCGTGTACAGCTCGAACGTCAGTTGGTGCACCAGCACCAGCACCAGGGCGGCAACGGCCCAGGTAATGGCCTTGCTCAGTGCCCGGGTGGCCCTGAGGCGGTAGTTGCGCACGTTGTCGGCATCCAGCCCATCGTCCTTCTCATTGGGGCGTTGCTTCCGGTACTGGGAGGTCACCAGGGCGGCGCACCAGGCCAGCCCCAGGCCGAGCACCGTGACCACTACCCAGAGCAGGTCGCGGGCGGGCGTCGGCAGCTTGTCCGTTGTGATGGATACCCAGGTGAGCACCACTGCCATCGCCAGGGCGCTGCCGGCGGCCCAGTTGCGCAGCGTGGGCTGTTCGTCCTGGGTCTTGCGTGAGTAGATCAGCCAGTACGCCATCATCAGCGGAGCCACGGCCACCAGGGCGATGCACAGGGGAATGGCCAGGAGGTGATCGCAGAACAGGCTCCAGCGCGAACAGGCCACGCCCTGGGTCAGCGCCAGCAGCGCGGTGACCAGCAGGATCGGCAACCCGATCACCAGGTGCACGGCCACCCAGTTGCGCCAGGTCATTGCCAGGGCGTAGATCAGGTCACCGGCGCCGGTGGGTGTCAGGTAGCGGCCGTTTTCCCGCAGCCAGGCGGTGGGCCCGGCGCCGACCGGAGCCGCTCGGTAGTCGGTGGAGGAGTGGATGCGCCCCGGCGGCTGGTAGCCCAGCACCCGGTAGGCGTTCTCGGCGGCCTGGCGCGCCTGGGCCTGTTCGGTGCCCGTGCTGGAGCGCAGACGCCCGGGCTGGAACAGGCTGGAGAAGAACGAGCCCATGTAGCCGCCGCCGCTCACGGTGGAGAGGTAGTCGAAGCGCGGCAGCAGGCGTTCGGTGTGGGCGTCGCCATTGCTGCCGAGGGGCCGGTTGGCGGGGGCGTAGGGCGCGCGGGCCAGGGCCTGGAGTACGCCGAAACAGAAGGTGGCGCTGCGGATGCCGCCGCCGGAGAGGGCCAGGGCCCAGGGGCGGCGGCGCGGTTCCGACGGGGTGTCGATGCCGAGCGTCTCGCGGCGCCAGACGATGCGTTCCTGTTCGGCCTTGTATTGGTCTTTCACGTGCCCTCCCTGGTGCGATGTTGCCTACAGCTCCTTACTAAAGCAGGTGCAGGGCATTCCGCCAGCCAGGCAACGGGCTCAGCGCGGGCCTCCCGGGCAGGGGCCCGGATCGCCCAGGGGGCGCCGTGCCAGGCCGATGGCCAGTACCAGGGCCAGCACCAGCATGCCGCCGACGAACAGGCCGATGCCGTGCCAGCCGGCCTGGTGCCAGAACAGCCCGCCGACGCTGCCGGCCACGCCGGAACCGGTGTAGTAGAACGCCTGGTAGAGCGAGGCCGCCTGGCCGCGTGCCTGGGTGGCACGGCGGCCGACCCAGCCGCTGGCCACCGAGTGGGCGCCGAAGAAGCCGAAGGTGAACAGCAGCATGCCCAACAGGATCAGCGGCAGCGGCGCCAGCAGGGTGAGGCCGAAGCCGCCGAGCATCAGCAGGATCATCACCCACAGCACCTTCTGCCGGCCCACCCGGTCGGCCAGCGAGCCGGCCATGGCCGAGCTGTAGGTGCCGGAGAGGTAGACGATGGAGAGCATACCCACCGCCGCCTGGCTGAGGTGGTAGGGCGCCTGCAGCAGGTGGAAGCCGATGTAGTTGAAGAAGGTCACCAGGCTGCCCATCAGCAGGAAGGCCTCGACGAACAGCACCGGCAGCCGGGCATCGCGCAGGTGCAGGGCGAAGCCGCCGGCCAGGTTGCCCAGGGTGATCGGCCGGGGGCGGAAGTGCCGGGACTCCGGCAGCAGGCGCCAGAACACCAGGCCGGCGAGCAGCGCCAGCAGGCCGATGCAGGCCAGTACCCAGTGCCAGGAGAGGTAGTCCACCATCACCCCGGCCACCAGGCGGCCGCTCATCCCGCCGATGGCGTTGCCGCCGATGTACAGGCCCACCGCCAGCCCGGTGTGGGCCGGGTGGATCTCCTCGCTCAGGTAGGTCATGGCCACGGCCGTGAGCCCGCTGAGGGAGAGCCCCACCAGCACACGCATCAGCAGCACCAGCTCCCAGCGCGTCATGGCCGCGCTGGCGAGGGTGAACAGGGCTGCGCAGAGCAGCGAAACGCCCATCACCCGCTTGCGCCCCAGGGCGTCGGACAGCGAGCCGGTGAACAGCAGGCCCACCGCCAGCGCCAGGGTGGACACCGACAGCACCAGGCTGGCCTCGGCGGCATTGATGGCGAACGCCTGGGCCAGCACCGGCATCATCGGTTGCACGCAATAGAGGAGGGCGAAGGTGGCGAAGCCGCCGCAGAACAGCGCCAGGTTGGTGCGCAGGAAGGTGGCGCTGCCTTTCTCGATATGGGAAGGCGGCTCGGCGGGCGCGCCGGTGGCAGTCTGGCGCTCGGGGTGGTTCATCGGGGACCTCATCACGCGAATCAGGCAAGTCGGCCCATCAGGGCCGTGGCCCGCTGCTGGCGGGCTCTGGGGGACGGGGAAAGCCTATCGGTGCGCAATACACGTTTCCAATATATTGTTCGACATCTTTGATATCTGAAACCTATCAATCGCTGCCATGGAACTCCGCCACCTGCGTTACTTCATTGCCGTCGCCGACGAACTCCACTTCGGCCGCGCGGCGGAACTGCTGGGTATTTCCCAGCCCCCCCTGAGCCAGCAGATCCAGGCCCTGGAAGAGGAACTGGGGGCGCGACTGTTCGAGCGCACCAACCGCCGCGTGGCCCTCACCGAGGCCGGGCGGCTGTTCCTCGACGAGGCCCGCCAGGTGCTCGCCCAGGTGAGCCAGGCCGCCGAGGTGGCGCGCCGCGCCCAGCGCGGTGAACTGGGCCAGTTGAAGCTGGGGTTCACCTCCTCGGCGCCGTTCACCTCGGTGATTCCCGGCGCCATCCTGCGCTTTCGCCAGGCCTTCCCCGAGGTGCAACTGGAGCTGCACGAGCTGAACAGCCGGGAGGTGGCCGACGCGCTGCTCAACGGGCGCATCCAGGTGGGGCTGATCCGCCCGTTGCCGTTGCCGGAGTCTCTGGTGGCGGTGGAGCTGTTCCGCGAGCCGCTGGTGGCGGTGCTGCCCGCCCAGCACCGGCTGGCAGGCGAGAGCGCCGGCCTGCACCTGGCGGAGCTGGCGGCCGAACCCTTCGTGTACTTCCCGCGCAATGCCGGCACCGGCCTCTACGACCAGGTGATCGCCCTGGCCCATGAGGCCGGCTTCAGCCTGCGCATCACCCAGGAGTCCCACAGCGCCCTGACCCTGATCGGGCTGGTGGCAGCGGGACTCGGGGTCTCGGTGCTGCCGGCGTCCTTCACCCGCATGCATTTCGACGGCGTCGTCTACCGCCCGCTGCTGGACGCCGGCGCCACCACCGCCGTGTGGCTGGTACGCCGGGACGACGAGCGCTCGCCGCTGTCGCGTGCCTTCATCGAGCTGATCGCGCCCTGATGGAGGATGCAGGTCACTCCGAGTATTCCGAGTAGGAATAGACGCGAGCCCGTTTTCTATTTTTGAGTAATGGCGACGCTGGATAGCATCCCTGGAGAGCGCATGCCACACGGCCTGCGGAACCGCCCACGAGCATCCATCAGGAGTTGCCATGCCGATTCCCCCTCGCTCGAGTCGCGCCGACTGCGAGCGCCTTGACCTCGACGACCCCCTTGGCGTCGATCTGCAGTCGGTGATCTGACCCACCCCTCCACAGGAGTTGCGAACATGACAAGAACAACACGCACGTTCGATGACCTGACCCAGCGCGAGCAGGGCCTCAAGCAAAGCCTGGGCAGCGGCCAGTTGTCGATGATCGCCATCGGTGGCGCCATCGGTACCGGCCTGTTCCTCGGCAGTGGATTTGCCATCGGCTTCGCCGGCCCCAGCGTGCTGGTGAGCTACGCCATTGGCGCGGTGATCGCCCTGCTGTTGATGGGCTGCCTGGCGGAAATGACCGTCCGCCATCCCACCTCCGGGTCCTTTGGGTCGTTCGCCGAGTTCTACGTCGCGCCCTGGTTCGGCTTTCTGATCCGCTATGCCTACTGGACCTCGATCGTCTTCGCCGTCGGCACCGAGATCACCGCCGCTGCCCTGTACATGGCCTACTGGTTCCCCGACGTGCCGGGTGGCTACTGGATGGTCACGTTCTCCGCCGCGCTGGTGGCGGTGAACCTCCTCAGCGTGCAGGCGTTCGGCACCGTCGAATACCTGTTCTCGGTACTCAAGCTCGGCGCCATCGTCGGGTTCATCCTGCTGGGCGCCTGGGTGGTCTTCGATGCACCGGCCGGCGGCCCCATCGGCTTCGCCAACTACACCCGCGACGGCGGCTTCTTCCCCCATGGCTACTGGGGCACCTGGGTGGCGGTGATCGTGGCGTTCTTCAGCTACCTCAGCATCGAGATGATCGCCGTGGCAGCGGGGGAGGCCCGTGACCCGAAGCGTTCCGTGACCCGTGCGTTCCGCATCACCCTGGTGCGGCTGGTGCTGTTCTACCTGCTGACCCTGGCGCTGGTGCTGGCGATCCTGCCCTGGCGCCAGAACGACGGGGGCCAGAGCCCCTTCGTCCTGGTGATGCAGGCGACCGGCGTGCCGTTCGCCGGGGCCCTGTTCAACGCCGTGGTGCTGGTGGCCGCACTCTCGGCAATGAACAGCCAGCTGTACATCACCTCGCGGCTGATGTTCAGCCTGGCTCGCGCCGGGCAGGCACCGGCCCTGTTCGGACGGGTCAGCCGGCGTGGCGTTCCGCTGGCGGCGCTGCTGCTGTCTTCCCTGGGCATCGGTCTGGGCACGCTGCTCTACATCGTCGAGCCGGAGCGGGCCTTCACCCTGATGATGTCCATCGCCATGTTCGGCGCCATGTTCACCTGGGCCGGCATCTTCCTCACCCACTTGCTCTTTCGCCGGCGCCAGGCCGTCGACACCCTGGAGTTCCGCCTCTGGGGTTACCCCTGGACCAGCCTGGCCGGCCTGCTGCTGATGCTCGCGGTGATGGTCACCACGCTGTTCACCGAAGCCTTCTCGCTGACGCTGATCTGGGGCCTGCCGTTCCTGGGGGTGATGACGCTCATCTACCTGCTGCGTTTTCGCGCATCGCGGCCGGTCGCCGGTGAGGCGCCAGCCCCGCTGCCCTTGCGCCGCTGAGACGCTGCAAAGCAAAGCGGGCAACGCCGGTGGGCGCTGCCCGCTTTCTTGTGCCCGCCGCTGTCGCGTTACGCGGTGGCGGCCATCGCCTCCTGGCGACTCGCCATGCGCTGCATCAGCCCCAGGGCCAGGCTCGCCAGCAGCACCGGCAGGGCGATCCAGACGAAGAACCGGCCCAGCTCGCCCGCCTCGGCGAACAGCCAGCCCCCCAGCATCGAACCGATGATGGAACCGGCCCGGCCGGCGGCCAGGGCCCAGGCAACGCCGGTGGCGCGCGAGGTCATGGGGTAGAGGGTGGCGGCCACCACGCTGAGGTTGTTCAACGCACCGGTCAGGCTGAAGCCGGCCAGGAACACGATGCCCAGGGTGCCCCAGGCACTGCCCAACTGGGTGCTGACCAGCACCAGGGCGAGGCTGGCCACCAGGCACAGCCAGGGCAGGATGCGCAGGGCGCCGATGCGGTCCATCAGCAAGGCCATGGCGATGCCGCCCAGCACGCCGCCGAACGGCATCATCGCGCTGATGTGGGCGGCCTCGGTGGTCGCGTAGCCGCTGGCGCGCAGCACGGTCGGCAGCCAGTTGGTCAGCAGGTAGAAGACGAACAGGCAGCAGAAGAAGGTCAGCCACAGCAGCAGCGTGCGCGGCAATTGGCCGGCGCTGAACAACGCCGCGATCGATGCGCGAACCGCCGGGGTGTGGGACGGGGCGGCCGCCAGGGCGTCCAGGCGGCTGGCCCAGTCACCCTGGCCGGCAATGCGCTCCAGGACCCGCACCAGGGCTGCCCGGTGACGCGCCTGGCTGGCCATGAAGCACACCGACTCCGGCAAGCCGTAGAACAGCACCGGCCACAGCAGCAGCGGCGCCAGGCCGCCGACCAGCAGCAGCCCCTGCCAGCCGATCAGCGGCAGCAGCCAACCCGCCAGCCCGCCGCCCAGCGCCAGCCCCAGGGTGAAGCCCGAGTAGCTGAGGGTGACCAGCAGCATGCGCCGCCGGGCTGGCGAGTACTCCGAGCAGAGGGTGATGCAGTTGGGCAGCACCCCGCCCAGGCCGATTCCGGTGGCGAAGCGCAGCGCCGCCAGCACCTCGATGGACGGCGCCAGGGCGCAGGCGAGGGTGCCGCCGGCAATGATCAGCACGCAGACCAGCAGCACCGCCTTGCGCCCGTGCCGGTCCGCCAGCGGTCCGAAGCAGAAGCTGCCCAGCAACATGCCGAACAGGCCCGCACCGAAGGCCGGGGCCAGGGCTGTCCGCTCGATGCCCCAGTCGCGGATCAGCTCGGGGGCGATGTAGCCGATGGCAGCGGTGTCGAAGCCGTCCAGCAGGACGATGAGAAAACAGAGCACCAGCACCCGCACCTGCAAGGCGGAGATCGGGCTGCGGTCGATGAGTTCGGTAAGGGCGTGTACGCGCGCGTTCATGGCGGATTCCTTGTTGGAGTTGTTCTCGGAAGGGATGGGCACGGGCGTTGCGGGCCGGTGGACGACGATGTCCATCGGCCCGGCGGTTCAGTCGAGGTTGAAGAAGCGCCGGGCGTTGCCGGCGACGATGCGGGCCTTGTCGGCCTCGGTCAGGTGCGGGTGTTCCAGCACGCCGGCGCCGATGCGTTGCTCGCCCAGCGGGAAGGGTGCATCGGAGCCCAGCATCACCCGGTCTGCGCCCATGACGTCCACCAGCAGTTGCAGGGCGCGCGGGTCGAACACGGCGGAGTCGACGAAGAAGCGCTTCACGTAGCTGGAGGGCGGGTTGGGGCAGTCTTCGCGGACGATGTCGCGGTGGCGCCAGGCGTTGTCCACCCGCCCCAGCAGGAAGGCGAAAGCACCGCCGCCATGGGCGAAACACAGCCGCAGGGTGTCGGGCAGCCGCTCGAAGGCGCCGGAGAGGATCAGCGAGAGAATCCCCAACTGGGTTTCTGCCGGCATGGCCACCAGCCAGGGCAGCATCCAGCGCTTCATGCGCTCGCGGCCCATCATGTCCCAGGGGTGCACCAGCAGCGGGATGCCCTCGGTCGCGCAGTGGTGGAGAAAGGTCACCAGGCCGTCCTGGTCCAGGTCCTGGTTGCCGACGTGGTTGCCGATCTGGACGCCCACATGCCCGGCCGCCACGGCCCGGCTGGCCTCGCGGCAGGCGGCGTCGATGTCCTGCAGCGGGACCTGGGCCAGCACCTTGAGGCGGTTCGGCGCGTGGTTGGCCATTTCCAGGGCGCGGTCGTTCATCAACTGCGCCCAGGGCAGCGCGCGTTCGATGGGCTGGTCGTAGCCGAACATCACCGGGGTCGCGCACATGACCTGGATGTCCAGGCCCTGTTCGTCCAGGTGCTCCAGGCGGCGCACCGGGTCCCAGAGCGCGTCGTGCACGGGGCGGAACGGCGTGGTGCCGACCATGATCTGCCCGCTGCGGCCTTCGGCGCGCAGCCAGGGGGCGCGCTCGGGGCAGAGGCGGGCGGCCTCGTCCTGGCTGATCGGCGGGAAGAAGTGGGAGTGGATGTCGATCTTCATAGGCGGTGGAACTCGTTGAGGGTCTGGTGCCAGGTCTGCCAGTCGCGACCGGGGTGGATGTCGCCGCATTCGGGGCAACGGCGGGCCTGCTCGGAGGTGGCGTAGAACTGCTCGTAGACCGGTGGCAGGTCGTTGACGATGCTCTCCAGTTGCATCTCGTAGCGTTTGACGAGGGTGCCGCAGCGTGCGCAGGACCATTGCAGGGCGTCACGCAGGCCGATCGGGCGCTGGCGCTCGATGACCAGGCACAGGCTGTCCGCCTCCGGGCGTTGCGGTGAGTGGATGACGTGGGGGGCCATCAGGTAGATGTCACCCTCGCGCAGCTCCACCCGGTCGTAGCGCCCGCGGTCCCAGATGTTCAGGTAGGCGTTGCCCCTGAACTGGTAGAAGAATTCCTCCATCGGGTCGTCGTGGAAGTCCGTGCGCTGGTTGGGCCCACCGACCACGGTGACCATGAAGTCGCTGTCCTGCCAGACCTGCCGGTTGCCGACGGGGGGCCGCAGCAGGTGGGCGTTTGCCTCGATCCAGTGGTTGAAGTTGAGCGGCGGGCTGAAGTGGTTCTTGTGCATTGTTCTGTCCTCAGCGGTGGCGGGGGGCGTAGGCGATGGCCTTGATCTCGATGCGCAGGTACGGGTGGGGCAACTGGTGGACGGCCACGGTGGTGCGGGTGGGGCCGGACTCGTCGAAGTACTCGGCGTAGACCTCGTTGTAGCCACCGAAGTCGTTCATATCGACGAGGAAGCTGCTGATCTCCACCAGGTCCTCCAGGCGTGCGCCTTCGCTGGCGAGGATGTCGCGGATGTTCTCGATCACGGCCCGGGTCTGGGTGCGGATGTCCAGCCGGGTGGTGCCCAGGGCATCGACCTCGACGCCGGCGAAGCTGTTGTCCGGTCGTCGCGAGCTGGTGCCGGAAACGAACAGCAGGTCGCCGGCGCGCTTGATGTGGGGAAAGCGGCCCCGGGGCTTGGCCTTGCCGGGGACGACGGTGGAGCGGTTATCGGCGGTCATGGTGGCTCCTTGTGAGGGCGGCGAAGGGTCAGGCACGGACCGTGAAGTGGCTCTCGCCCAGCCCGAGGATCTCGACGCTGACGTGGGCGCCGGGGTAAAGGGCCTCGGCGGCGGTGGCCGCGCCGGCCATCACCAGGCTGCCGGCCGGCAGCACGCATTCGGCGTCGTGCAGCAGGCGGGAGGCGTGCGCCAGGCTGCGCAGGGGCTGACCGAGGATGGCCGCCGTGGAGCCGACCTGGACCGCTCGGCCGTCCAGGCGCATGACCACACCGGCATTGGCCAGCCCGGAGACGTCGCGGGACCAGGGGCCGACGGTGAGGCCGGAGGAGGAGCAGTTGTCGGCCACCACGTCTTCCAGGGTGAAGGCGAAGGCCTGGTAGCGGGAGTCGATGATCTCCAGGGCCGGTGCCACCGCTTCGATCCAGTCGGCGGCTTCCAGCAGGGTCAGCGGGCGGTCGATGTCGCGGCGGGTGAGGAAGCAGACTTCCGGCTCGACGCGGGGGTGGATGTAGCGCGACAGGTCCACCAGGCCGCCGTCTTCCTCCAGCATGGCGTCGGTGAGCCAGCCCCAGATCAGGCTGTCCACGCCCATCTGGATCATCTTGGCGCGGCTGGTGAAGCCCAGCTTGATGCCGATGCTGCGCTCGCCATCGTCGTAGCGGTGCTGCATCGAGGCGCGCTGGATGCGGTAGGCGTCGTCCAGCGAAAAGGGCGTGGTGGCGCTGAACTGCGGCAGGGCTTCGGCGCGGCGCGCAGCCTGGTCCAGGGCGGCGGCAATGGGGCGGATGTCGAGGCTCATGGGCGGTTCTCCGGTTGGCGGGCCAGCAGGTCGAGGGCGACGTCGACGATCATGTCTTCCTGGCCGCCGACCATGCGCCGGCGGCCCAGCTCGACGAGGATGTCCAGGGTCTTGAGGCCGTACTTCTGCGCGGCGACCTCGGCATGACGCAGGAAGCTGGAATACACCCCGGCGTAACCAAGGCCGAGGGTCTCCCGGTCCACCCGCACGGGGCGGTCCTGCAGCGGGCGTACCAGGTCGTCGGCGGCGTCCATCAGGCGGTAGAGGTCGGTGCCGTGGTTCCAGCCCAGGCGTTCGGCGGCGGCGATGAACACCTCCAGCGGCGCGTTGCCGGCCCCGGCACCCATGCCGGCGAGGCTGGCGTCGATGCGGTCGCAGCCTTCCTCCACGGCGACGATGGAGTTGGCCACCCCCAGCGACAGGTTGTGGTGGGCGTGCATGCCGGTCTGGGTTTCCGGTTTCAGCCGCGCCTTGAAGGCGCGCATGCGGTCACGGATATCGCCCATGTTCATTGCCCCGCCGGAGTCGGCCATGTAGATGCAGGTCGCGCCGTAGCGCTCCATCAACTGGCCCTGCTTCGCCAACTCCTCGGCCGGGATCATGTGGCTCATCATCAGGAAGCCGACGGTGTCCATGCCCAGGTGGCGGGCGTATTCGATGTGCTGCTTCGACACATCCGCCTCGGTGCAGTGGGTGGCCACCCGCACGCTGCGGGCTCCCGCGTCGTAGGCCGCCTTGAGGTCGTGCACGGTGCCGATGCCGGGCAGCAGCAGCACGGTCAGGCGTGCGTGCTCGATCACCTCCGCTGCCGCTTCGATCCACTCCAGGTCGCTGTGGGCGCCGAAGCCGTAGTTGAAGGAGGAGCCCTGCAGGCCGTCGCCATGGGTCACTTCGATGGCGTCCACGCGGGCTGCATCCAGAGCGCGGGCGATGGTTTGCACCTGCTCGATCGAATACTGGTGGCGGATGGCGTGGCTGCCGTCGCGCAGGGTCACGTCGGAGATGTAGAGCTTCTTGCTCGGGTCGAATGCCATGGGGCGTCTCCTCAGCCGTGGTTCATCGCCTGGGCCATGCGCTCGGCGGTGGCCAGCGCGGCGGAGGTCATGATGTCGAGGTTGCCGGCGTAGCTCGGCAGGTAGTGGCCGGCTCCTTCCACCTCCAGGAAGATGGAGGTCTTGAGCCCGCTGAAGCGGCCATGACCGGGGATGTTCAGGTCCTGCACCCGGTCGAACTGGACGTCCTGCTTGAGGCGGTAGCCGGGCACGTAGGCCTGCACGGCGGCGGCCATTTCCGCCACGCTGGCGGCGACCTGCGCCGGGTCGGCGGCGTCGCTGAGCACGAACACGGTGTCGCGCATCATCAGCGGCGGTTCGGCCGGGTTCATGATGATGATCGCCTTGCCCTTGGCCGCCCCGCCGATCACCTCGATGGCCTTGGCAGTGGTCTCGGTGAACTCGTCGATATTGGCGCGGGTGCCGGGGCCGGCGGACTGGCTGGCGATGGAGGCGATGATCTCGGCGTAGTGGACCTTGGCCACCCGCGAGACCGCCGTCACCATGGGGATGGTGGCCTGGCCGCCGCAGGTGACCATGTTCACGTTGTGCAGGTGCAGGTTGTGCTCCAGGTTCACCACCGGCACGCAATAGGGGCCGATGGCTGCCGGGGTCAGGTCGATCAGGCGGATGCTGGGCTTCACGCTGCGCAGGAAGGCGTCGTTCTGCACGTGGGCGGTGGCGCTGGTGGCGTCGAAGACGAAGTCGATCTCGTCGAACACCGGCAGGCGGGTCAGGCCCTCGACGCCTTCATGGCTGGTGGCCACGCCCAGGCGGGCGGCGCGGGCCAGGCCGTCGGACGCCGGGTCGATGCCGACCAGGGCGCCCATTTCCAGATGCTGTGCGTTGCGCAGGATCTTGATCATCAGGTCGGTGCCGATGTTGCCGGAGCCGACGATGGCGACTGTGCGTTTCTTGGGCATGGACGATCCCCTCAGTCCTGGCGGGCGAAGGCGGCGCTGACGCTGCCCAGGCCCTGGATATGGGCGGTGAACACATCCCCCGGCCGGGCCGTGACCATGGGGCCCAGCGCGCCGGTGAGCAGGATGTCGCCGGCCTGCAGGGGCTCGCCCAGGCGGGCCATGGTGTCGGCCAGCCAGACGGCGGCGTTGAGCGGGTTGTCCAGGCAGGCGGCTCCCGCGCCCACGGAGACCGGCTCGCCGCGCAGGGTCATGTTCATGCCGCAGCGCACCAGGTCGAGCTGCTCCAGCCTGACCGGCCGGGTGCCGAGCACGAACAGGCCGGAGGAGGCGTTGTCGGCAATGGTGTCCACCAGGCGGATGTCCCAGTTGGCGATGCGGCTGCCGACCACCTCGATGGCCGGCAGGGCGAACGCGGTGGCGCGGATCAGGTCGGCGACGGTGTGGCGTTCGTGGGGCAGGTCGTGCTCCAGGACCAGGGCAATCTCCGCCTCGACCTTGGGTTGCCGGGTGTCGCTCCAGGCAATGGGCTGGCCGTCGCCGCGCGCGTGGTCGGCGAACAGCAGGCCGAAATCCGGCTGGTCCACCCCCAGTTGCTGCTGCACGGCGCGGGAGGTCAGGCCGATCTTGCGGCCCACCGGACGCAGGCCGGCGTCGAGGGCTGCCTGGGTGTTGCAGCGCTGGATGGCATAGGCCAGGGCGACCGGGTCCTGCCCGGGGTGTTCGTCCAGGGCGCGGGCGATCAGGTCGCGCACCGGGGCGCAGGGTTGGCCGCTGTGCTCGGCCTGGCGCAGGCGTTCGGCGGCTTCGAGGAGTGCTGGATGCATGGAGTCGCTCCTGCTCAGGGGTTGACGCAGACGGTGGTGGCTTCGGAGTAGAAGTCCAGGGAGTGGCGGCCCCCTTCGCGGCCCAGCCCCGAAAGGCGGGCGCCGCCGAAGGGCGTGCGCAGGTCGCGCAGGAACCAGGTGTTCACCCACACCATGCCCACGCGCAGGCGCCGGGATACCTGGTGGGCACGCTTCAGGTCGCGGGTCCAGATGGCGGCGGCAAGGCCGTAGTCGGAGTCGTTGACCCGGGCGATGACCTCGTCGTCGCGGTCGAAGGGGGCGACGTGGCAGACCGGCCCGAAGACTTCCTCGCGCATGCAGCGGGCGTCGTCCGCCAGCCCGGTCCAGATGGTGGGGCGCACGTAGGCACCCTGGTCGCGGTCGTCGCCGAAGTGGGGGATGTCGCCACCGGTCACCACGGTGGCGCCTTCCTGGCGTGCCAGTTCGAAGTAGCCGAGCACCTTGTCGCGGTGCGCGTGGGAGATCAGCGAGCCCATCTTCACGTCGGGCTCGTCGGGGTAACCGATCTTCAGGCCTTCGGCACCGGCTTTCAGCGCGGCGACGAAGCGCTCGAAGATCGGTCGCTCGACATAGACGCGCTCCGAGCACAGGCAGACCTGCCCGGTGTTGGTGAAGCTGGAGCGCAGCACGCCGGCGACGGCGGCCTCGAAGTCGCAATCGGCAAAGACCACGGCGGCGTTCTTGCCGCCCAGTTCGAAGGAGACTTCGCGCACGCCCTCGGCGGCCGCCTTCATGATGGTGGCGCCGGTACGCGATTCGCCGGTGAAGGTGATGGCGTCCACGCCCGGGTGGCGGGTCAGGAACTCCCCGGCGGAGTTCGGCCCGAAGCCGTGTACCAGGTTGAACACCCCCGCCGGCACGCCGGCGGCCTGCATCACTTCCGCCAGCAGTGTGGCGGTGGAGGGGGTGTCTTCCGAGGGCTTGACCACCACCGCGTTGCCGCAGGCCAGCGCCGGCGCCACTTTCCAGGTGAGCAGCAGCATCGGCAGGTTCCACGGCGAGATGATCGCCACCACGCCATGGGGCTTGCGCAGGGTGTAGCTGAAGACGTCTTCGCCCTCGGCGGTACGCATCTCGTAGTACTCGCCCCCGGTCTGGCGGATCAGCTCGGCGAAGGTGCGGAAGTTCTGCACGCCCCGGGCGATGTCCAGGGTCCGCGCCTGGTGCACCGGGCGACCGGTGTCGGCCACTTCTGCGGCGACGAAGGCGTCGAAGCGCCGCTCGATGCCTTCGGCGATGCGCAGCAGTACGTCAGCCCGCTGGCTGGCGCTGTAGTGGGCCCAGGCACCTTCCTGGGCCGACCGGGCTGCCGCCACGGCGCGGTCCACCAGCTCGGCATCGGCCTCGCAGACCCGGCCGAGCAGGCGGCCGTCGATGGGGGACAGCTTGCCGAAGGTCCGGGGCGTGGTGACGAATTCACCGTTCACGTAATGGCGAAGCAGGGCGGGGGGATTGGACACAGCGGCCTCCGATTCCAGGGGTTTCGGAGGAGTCTAGGGAGGCGTCCTATAAGCGAATAATGAAGAGATGGTTCTCTGATATTTGTTTATGGAATAGCTGGAGGGTCCGCAGGTGCCGCGCGCTGCAGCGCGCCGGCTTCCTCCAGGCATTGCTGGAACAGGTGCACGGCCGGGCCGAGGTCCCGGTTGCCGGCGCGGAAGTAGCCGATGTCACCGAACTGCAGACGGCGCCCCAGGTCGAGGGTGCCCAGCAGCCCGGCTTCGGTGAACTGCCGGGCGGCTTCCAGGGGCATGACGGCGACGGTCTGCTGGTCCTGCATGAGGCTGATGTTGGTGAGGATCGACAGCGACTCCACCACGTTGCCCGGCAGGGGCAGGTCGGCTTCGTGGAACAGGCCATCCACGGTGCGCCGCAGCAGCGAGTCCTGGGTCGGCAGGACCCAGGGGCAGTCCAGCAGTTGGCCGAGCTGTACCGTGGGCTGCCGGAGCAACGGGTGGCGGGCGCCGGCGACGATGGCCAGCTCTTCCCCGTAGAGCACCGTCACGTCCAGTTGGGACGCCTTGCGGTGGGTGCGCCAGTCATCCGGCACGCGCCCGACCACCAGGTCCACTTCACCCACCGTGAGGGCCGGGAAAAGCTGATCCATCTGCCCGACGCGCAGGGAGACGAGCACCTTCGGCGCCCGCTGCTTGAGCAGTTGCAGGGCCTGGGGCAGCAAGGAGCTGGATGCGGAAATCAGTGTGCCGACCACGACGTGGCCCGAGGTGCCTTCCTGGTAGGCGTTGACCTCGTCCGTCAGCGCGCGCAGCTCGGCCAGCAGCGACTTGCCCCGGCGTGCGACCCGCTCGCCCAGGGGCGTGGCGCTGACACCCCGGTTGCTGCGCACCAGCAGGGGTGCACCGAAGTAGGACTCCAGCTCATGGATGATCTTGGTCACCGCCGGCTGGGTGAGGTTGAGCGCCTGGGCCGCACGCAAGAGGGAGCCACTCTGCAGGACCTGGTCGAACGCCACCAGTTGGTAGAACTTCAGCTTCCGGGCGACGGACATGTGGGTGAAATGCATGCCGCGACTTCCTCATCGACGTCTGTCTGGAGGTCGCGAGCTTCTCACGATTGCCTTCGCTCCGGGCAACCGGGGCATTCAGGGAAACGCGGATGTTCTCCAGCTCGAATTCGGAGCGGTCCCTGAACATCTCTTCCGGGCTGGGCGGCAGGATGCTGTTGACCGGGGCTGCTTGTTGCCGAACCAGGCGTCGAAGGTGCGGTAGAAGCGCGAGATGGCAGCGGCGTCGGGCTTCCAGCCTTCCGGGTCGCCCATGCTGTGCACATGGGTGTGGCGCAGCACCATCAGTTGCGGGCGCGGTACATCGGGGTTGTTGGCCAGGGCAGCTTCGAGCGTGTTCTTCAGGTCCACCATTTCCTCGTCACCCTTCATCAGCGGGGTGACCATCAGGTTGCAGCCGTTCTTCACCGCGAAGTTGTGGGAGTCCGGGTCGCCGCCGACAGCGGCCAGCGCCAGGCTCACAACCTCACCGACCTTGGCAACGAGCTGAACCAACGGGTGCGGTGCTTCCGTACCTGATCGGCTGCAGCGGCAGCGGCGAACCCGGTAAGGGCTGCCGGAACGCCAGGCAAAAAAAGAGCGACGCTTGTGGCGTCGCTCTCGTGCCCTGGGGGCGGGTGGCGGGACGGGCCGCCGACTGGGAAGGTGCCCGGCGCAAGGCCGGGAACCAGGCGGCCCGGCTTCTTGTGGAAGCGCGGGCCGTTGGGCCGCGAGGCGGCCCGGGGCGTCAGCCGATGGTCATCAGGCTGGCGTTGCCGCCGGCGGCGGCAGTGTTGACGCTGAGGGAGCGTTCGATCAGCAGGCGCTCCAGCGGTACGGCGGTTTCCCCACGGGACAGGCCCTGGACGCCGATGATCGCGCCCTTGCGGGCGGCGACCTGCTGGCAGATCTCGCGCAGCTGATCGGAATCACCGTGGTGCAGCACGGCGTCGAACGCCACGTCCTCGCTCTTCCAATCGGCGACCAACTGGATGCGCGACTGAACCGCCTTCGGCAGTTTGGTGCGCAGGGCCTTGGTCACTTCGCCGTCCTGCCAGACCACGCGGTTGCCCACCGACAGCGCGCCCGCCAGTTGGACCAGCAGATCGGCTTCGTCGTCGGCCAGGCCCAGCACGTTCTCGCGGGGCAGCAGCAGGTAGGTGTTGCGCTCGCCGGTCGGGCCGGGGAGGGTGCGGCTCAGGCCGCTCTGGGACAGCTCGGCGAAGCGGTCGCAGAGGCTGGCCAGTTCGCCACGACCTTCCTTCGCGGCCCACTCCTTGAGGGCGGCCAGCGGTTTGCCCTGGCGCTCTTCCTGGAGCGTGCGCAGACCGGCGTCGGCCTGTTGCTCGTCGAGGCGCTGGAAGGTGCGGGTGACCGCATCCTCCGGGCGGGTGGCGAGCAGGCGGTACATGTACAGCGGGCCGCCGGCTTTCGGGCCGGTGCCGGAGAGGCCTTCACCGCCGAAGGGCTGCACGCCGACCACGGCACCGACCATGTTGCGGTTGACGTAGAGGTTGCCGGCGTGGGCCTTGTCCACCACCTTGGCGATGGTTTCGTCGATGCGGGTGTGCACGCCCAGGGTCAGGCCGTAGCCGGTGGCGTTGATCTGGTCCAGCAGTTGGTCCAGGTTCTCGCGCTTGTAGCGCAGCACGTGCAGCACCGGGCCGAACACTTCGCGCTCCAGCTCGTCCAGGCCTTCCAGTTCGATCAGGGTCGGCATGACGAAGGTGCCGCGGCTCATCACGTCGCCTTCGGTGCGGGCGACCTGGTAAACGTGGCGGCCTTTCTTGCGCATGGCTTCGATGTGGCGGTCGATGCCGGCCTTGGCTTCGGCGTCGATCACCGGGCCGATGTCGACGATGATGTTGTCCGGGTTGCCCAGGCGGCACTCGGCCATGGCGCCCTTGAGCATCTCCAGTGCGCGGTCGGCCACGTCTTCCTGCAGGCACAGCACGCGCAGGGCGGAGCAGCGCTGGCCGGCGCTGTCGAAGGCGGAGGCGACCACGTCGTTGACCACCTGCTCCAGCAGGGCGGAGGAGTCGACGATCATGGCGTTCTGGCCGCCGGTCTCGGCGATCAGTGGGATCGGGCGACCCTGGGCGTCCAGGCGGCCGGCGACGTTGCGGGCGAGGATGCCGGCGACTTCGGTGGAGCCGGTGAACATCACGCCTTTGACGCGCTCGTCGCTCACCAGGGCGGCGCCCACGGTGTGGCCTTCACCCGGCAGCAGTTGCACGGCGCCTTCGGGGATGCCGGCCTGCAGCAGGATGCGCACGGCCTGGGCAGCCACCAGCGGGGTCTGCTCGGCGGGCTTGGCCAGCACGGTGTTGCCGGCAGCCAGCGCGGCGACCACCTGGCCGGTGAAGATCGCCAGGGGGAAGTTCCACGGGCTGATGCAGACCACCGGGCCCAGCGGGCGGTGGCTGTCGTTGGCGAAGTCGTGGCGGGCCTGGGCGGCGTAGTAGCGCAGGAAGTCCACGGCCTCGCGCACTTCGGCGATGGCGTTGGCGAAGGTCTTGCCGGCCTCGCGGCAGAGCAGGCCCATCAGCGGCTGGATCTCGGCTTCCATCAGGTCGGCTGCGCGGTCCAGGGCGGCGGCGCGCTCCACCGGCGGGGTGGCCTGCCAGATGGGGGCGGCGGTCAGCGAGGCGAGCACGGCGTTGCCGACGTCTTCGAGGCTGGCGTTCTGCACATAGCCGACGACGTCGCGGTGGTCGGCCGGGTTGAGCACCGGCAGGCTCTCACCTTCGGAGACCGGGCAGCCGAGCATCGGGCGGGCGCGCCAGTCGGCGTGGCCGCTGCCCAGCAGGGCGCTGGAGAGGGAGCCCAGGCGGTGCTCGTTGGCCAGGTCGATGCCGCTGGAGTTCACCCGGCCGCTGCCGTACAGGTCACGGGGCAGGGGAATGCGCGGGTGCGGTTTGCCGAGGGTGCCTTCGGCAGCAGCCATGGCTTCGATGCTGGCGACCGGGTCTTCCACCAGTTGCTTGATGGAGATGGAGCTGTCGGCGATGCGGTTGACGAACGAGGTGTTGGCGCCGTTTTCCAGCAGGCGACGCACCAGGTAGGCCAGCAGCGTTTCGTGGGTGCCCACCGGGGCGTAGATGCGGCAGGGGCGGTTCAGCTTGCCGTCGGCGATCTTGCCCACCACCTGCTCGTACAGCGGTTCGCCCATGCCGTGCAGGCACTGGAACTCGTACTGGCCCGGGTAATAGTTCTGCCCGGCGATGTGGTAGATGGCCGAGAGGGTGTGGGCGTTGTGGGTGGCGAACTGCGGGTAGATGGCGTCCGGTACGGCCAGCAGCTTGCGGGCGCAGGCCACGTAGGACACGTCGGTGTAGACCTTGCGGGTGTACACCGGGAAGCCTTCCAGGCCGTCGACCTGGGCGCGCTTGATCTCGCTGTCCCAGTAGGCGCCCTTGACCAGGCGGATCATCAGGCGGTGGCGGCTGCGGCGGGCCAGGTCGATGACGTAGTCGATCACATACGGGCAGCGCTTCTGGTACGCCTGGATGACGAAGCCGATGCCGTTCCAGCCTTTCAGGCCCGGCTCGAAGCACATGCGTTCCAGCAGGTCGAGGGAGATTTCCAGGCGGTCGGCTTCCTCGGCGTCGATGTTCAGGCCGATGTCGTACTGCTTGGCCAGCAGGGTCAGGGCCAGCACGCGCGGGTACAGCTCGTCCATCACGCGCTCGTACTGGGCGCGGCTGTAGCGCGGGTGCAGGGCGGAGAGCTTGATGGAGATGCCCGGACCTTCGTAGATGCCGCGACCGTGGGAGGCCTTGCCGATGGAGTGGATGGCCTGCTCGTAGGAGGCGTAGTAGCGCTGGGCGTCCTCTTCGGTCAGCGCGGCTTCGCCGAGCATGTCGTAGGAGTAGCGGAAGCCCTTGGATTCGAACTTGTTGGCGTTGGCCAGGGCCTCGGCGATGGTTTCGCCGGTGACGAACTGCTCGCCCATCAGGCGCATGGCCATGTCCACGCCCTTGCGGATCAGCGGTTCGCCGCTCTTGCCGATGATGCGGTTCAGCGAGCTGGAGAGGCCGGCCTCGTTGTGGGTGGATACCAGCTTGCCGGTGATCAGCAGGCCCCAGGAGGCGGCGTTGACGAACATCGACGGGCTCTGGCCCAGGTGCTGCTGCCAGTTGCCGTTGCTGATCTTGTCGCGGATCAGGGCGTCACGGGTGCCCTTGTCCGGGATGCGCAGCAGGGCTTCGGCCAGGCACATCAGCGCCACGCCTTCCTGGGAGGACAGGGAGAATTCCTGCAGCAGGCCCTGCACCAGGCCGGCACGGCCGCCGGCGCTCTTCTGGTTGCGCAGCTTCTCGGCGATGCCGTAGGCGAGCTTGTAGGTGGCTTCGGCCATCTCGGCGGGCAGGCGGGCCTGCTCCAGCAGCATGGGCACCACTTCTTCCTCGGGGCGGCGGTAGGCGGCGGTGATCGCGGCGCGCAGGACCGACTGCGGGAGGATGCTCTCGGCGAATTCGAGGAAGGGCTGGTAGACCGGGTCGAGGAGGGCCTCCACCGCTTCACTGTCGCCCTCGGCCAGGCGCGCGGCGATGCTTTGCAGCTCCGGCAGGGTGGTGCCGCTCTCGAGGGTCTCGAGGTAGCTGTAGATCGCTTGCTTGATCAGCCAGTGGGGCGTGCGGTCGATGCGGCGGGCGGCTTCCTTGAGACGCTCGCGGGTCGCCTCATCGAGTTTCACGCCAAGGGTAGTGGTGGTGGCCATTTCTTGTCCTCGTCAGCTGCCGTGGTCGGCACGGCGGATTGCGGCGCCAAGAGTAGCTGTGCCGAAGTCGGGGTGCAACCAGGTGCAACCTTGATGTTTCGCTGTCTCCAGCAAGCCTGGGAAACCCCGCACCGCCTCGGTGCGCGCGGGGTTGCGCGATGCCTTGTGAGGTGCAACCGGTCGTCGGGAAAACGCGGCGAGGGGCGCGTTTCCATACTAGTCCGAGTTGGTTGCACCTGCCTGGGGGCGGCGCCGTTTCTGGCGCAGGGGCTCCAGCAGCGGCTTGAGGCCGTTGTGGTCGATCTCCTGCATCAGGGCCAGCAGGCGGCCGATCTCGCCCCTGGGGAAGCCCTCACGGGCGAACCAGTTGAGGTAGTGGCCGGGCAGGTCGGCGATCAGGCGGCCCTTGTACTTGCCGTAGGGCATCTCGCGGGTCACCAGCAGCAGGAGGTCTTCGGGGTTCATCGGGCCGGGTGGGGTCGGGGAGGGGCGGCTAGGATAACCCCAGACCGGTCGCGCTGAGTTGAGGTCGGTCGCTCAAGCCGCTATTTTCTGAGCCGCCTCATCATTAGTCTGCTACACATATCGGCCGCAGACTGCCCGGAACCCCGCATGAGCCCCAGTACCCCATCGCTGCGCCGCGAGGAACCCTTGAAGGGCATCCTGCTGATCTGCGTGGCGATCTTCCTGTTCTCCAGCCACGACGCCATCTCCAAATACCTGTCGGCTTTTTACCCGATCATCATGGTGGTGTGGGTGCGCTACCTGGTGCACACGCTGCTGATGGCCGGCTACCTGCTGCCGCAGCAGGGCTTGCGGGTGCTGCGGGCGAAGCGCCCCGGGCTGCAGGTGGCGCGGGCGTTGTGCCTGATCGGGGTGAGCCTGCTGTTCACCACGGGGCTGCGTTACATCCCCCTGGCGGAGGCGACCTCGGTGATCTTCCTGGCGCCGCTGCTGGTCACGGCGTTGTCGGTGCCGCTGCTGAAGGAGCGCGTCACCCGTGGGCAGTGGGTGGCAGTCCTGCTGGGACTGGGTGGGGTGTTGCTGATCGTGCGGCCGGGGGGCGCGCTGTTCACCCCGGCGGTGCTCCTGCCGGTCTCGGCGGCGGTGTGCTTCGCCTTCTACCAGTTGCTGACGCGCATCCTCTCGCGCTACGACAGCCCGGCCACCACCAACTTCATCACCGGCCTCACCAACACCCTGATCATGAGCACCCTGGTGCCGTTCTTCTGGAGCCTGCCCACCACCCCCGGCCACGGCCTGCTGATGTTGGCACTGGGCGCCTGCGGCATGGGCGGGCACATGCTGCTGACCCAGGCGTTCCGGTATGCCTCGCCGGCTTTGCTGGCACCGTTCAGCTACGGGCAGATCGTCTTCGCCGGGCTGCTCGGCTACCTGCTCTTTGACCATGCGCCGGATGCCATCGGCGTGGTCGGCATCGCCATCATCGTCGGCAGCGGCCTGTTCACGGCGTACGCCCAGCGGCGCTGAGCTCGTCGGCGGTGCGTGCCAGGGAGCGGCAGGCCTGGGCGTTTTCCACGTAGTCCTTCAGCCAGCGCAGCACCTCCACCGGCTCCCAGCGGGTCGGGTCGAACAGGGCATACACCAGCCCCTGGTAGCCCACCACGTCCAGCGGCCGGTGGTAGCCCGCCCGCTGGAACAGCGCCTCGATCTCTGCCAGGCAGGTGTTGAAGTGCACCCGGGTGAAGGGCGTCTTGCCGTCGGTCACCAGCCCCTCCAGCAGCAGCTCGTCCACCGCCTCGCGTACCTCGGACACCGCCATGCGGTTGACCGTGTACTTCAACTGCATCACGTCGACCATCCCTGTTCTCCTCATCAGTGCAGGCACCGCGCCCCGTGGCGGCTTCCAGCCGGCCGGCGTGGTGCAGGGTTGTCCGGACCGCCGGCAACGCGCAGCGGCAGCGGGTGTTTCCGGGAACGGATCATCCCAGGGTTTTGTGACAGCGGTTTTGGCAAGGGCATGGGGGCTGAAGGCATCATCAGACGATTCTCATTGAATACTGTATGAATATACATATACTCGTTGAACTCATCCCCTGGCAACAAAACTCCGATGAAGAGCCGCTGTCAGTGAGTGCCTCTCCACGCTGTACGGGAATCCCCTGATCCATGATCCGTTTCGTCCTGCTGCTCTCCCTCCTGCTGGCCGGTACCGCCCAGGCCGCCGCGCCGCGCACCTTCCAGGAAGCCAAGAAAGCCGCCTGGAAGCTCTACGCTTCCCACCCCGTCGAGTTCTATTGCGGCTGCCGCTACAGCGGCAACAAGGTGGACCTCAAGAGCTGCGGCTATGTCCCGCGGACCAATGCCAAGCGCGCCAGCCGCATCGAGTGGGAGCACATCGTTCCGGCCTGGGTCATCGGCCACCAGCGCAAGTGCTGGCAGAACGGCGGCCGCGAGAACTGTGCCCGACACGACGATGCCTACCGCCGGGCCGAAGCCGACCTGCACAACCTGGTGCCGAGCATCGGCGAGGTGAACGGCGACCGCAGCAACTACAGCTTCGGCTGGCTGCCCCAGGCGCCCAGCCAGTACGGCGCCTGCCCGATGGTGGTGGACTTCAAGGCGCGCAAGGCCATGCCGCGCCAGCAGATCCGCGGGATGATCGCGCGCACCTACTTCTACATGAGCGAGCGCTACGGCCTGCGCCTGTCCAGGCAGGACCGCCAGCTCTACACCGCCTGGAACAAGCAGTATCCGGTGGAAGCCTGGGAGCGGAACCGCAACCAGCGCGTGGCCTGCGTGATGGGGCACGGCAACCATTTCGTGGGGGCGGTGAACCTGAAGGCGTGCAAGTGAGGGAAGCGGACTTGCAGCGAAAGAAGGTGCCGATCCTGATCGGGGCGGTGTAGGGGTGACCTCAGTCGCCCAGGGCAACGGCGTTGCCCCGGTCTTGCGGAGGGCAACCCTGTGGGCTGCTTGGCGACTGAAGTCGCCCCTACCTGGCAGCACGACGCTGTATGCCGCTTTTCCCAGGGATCTGTGCCTATCGGCCGCCCTGTGGCGCGACCTAGCATCGGCCATCAACGAGAGGGTGGCGTGATGGACGAGATTCCCGGCGATATCGAGTTTTCCGGTTTGCAGGTGCGGCGGCTGGTACCGGACGACCTGGAGCTGATCTGCAGGCACCGCGAGGCGATGTTCCTCGAAGCCGGAGGTGATCCGGCTGCGCTGCGGGTGATGACCGAGCACTTGCGCCCCTGGCTGCGGGTGCGCCTGGAGGACGGCCGCTATTACGGCTTCATGGTGATGGACGAGGGCAGTCCGGCGGCCGGCATCGGCCTGATGAGCATCGACTGGCCACCGCACCCGGCCCACCCGACCCAGGACCAGCGCGGCTACGTGCTCAACGTGTACGTCGAGCCGGCCTACCGGCGTCGGGGGCTGGCGACGGCGCTGATGAAGCTGGCGGAAGCCGAGTTCGCCCGGCGCAGCCTGGGCTTCGCCGTGCTGCACGCCACCGAGGTCGGCCGCCCGGTGTACCAGGCCCTCGGCTGGGCAGCCACCCGCGAAATGACCAAGACCCTCGGCTGAGGCGCCTCCGCACCCTGTGGTTCCCGGCGCGGTCATCGCGCTGTCCTGCCATGCCCCCTCGCTGTCCGCCAATGCCCTCAGCGCCCGGAAGCGCCTGGCGTAACGTGGCGCGCTACCCACCACAACAAGCGCCGTGCCGCCTGGCACGGTAGAAGAGGGGAGTGCGATGCCGAAACCCGCGAACCTGCTGATTCCCGCCGCCCTGCTGGCCCTGGCCGGGCTGCTCGGCGGCTGTGGCGAGGAGGCCAAGCCGGCCGCGCCGCAGAACGCCGCCACCCTGGCGCCGGCCGACCCGGCCCTGGCCAAGGTCTACGACACCAGTTGCAAGCTGTGCCACGCCAACCCCGCCTCCGGGGCGCCGCAGAGCGGTGACGCCGCCGCCTGGGCGCCGCGTGTCGCCCAGGGCACCGACAGCCTGCTGGACCACAGCATCAATGGCTTCAAGGGCATGCCGCCGATGGGCATGTGCATGCAGTGCTCGGAAGAACAGTTCCTCGCGCTGATTTCCTTCATGTCCGGTCAGCACCTCGAATAAGGCGTCTTCCATGGCTATGAACCTCACCCGACGCCAACTGCTGCTACGGGCCGGCGTGGCCGGCGCCTTCACCGCACTGGCCTGCACCCCGGCACTGGCGGAGCTGGCCCGCGCGCCCCGGCTGATCCCCTGGCGCAACTGGTCCGGCGGGCAGAGCTGCCTGCCCCAGGCACGCCTCGCCCCGCAGAGCCTGGACGAGCTGGTCCAGGTCATCCGCCAGGCCGAAGGCAAGGTCCGCCCGGTGGGCTCGGCCCACTCCTTCAGTGCCCTGGTGCCTACCGACGGCACCCTGGTGTCGCTGGCCTACTTCAACGGCCTTCTCGGCCATGACCCGGCCACCCTGCAGGCGGAGTTCGCCGCCGGCACGCCGATGTCCCTCATGGGGCCGGCGCTGCAGGCGGTCGGCCAGGCGCTGCCGAACATGGCCGACATCGATTACCAGACCCTGGCCGGGGCGATCGCCACCTCGACCCACGGCACCGGGGTCGGTTTCGGCTCCTATTCCTCACTGGTCACTGGCCTGCAACTGGTGACCGCCAGTGGCGAGGTGCTGGACTGCGATGCCCAGCACCACCCCGAGGTGTTCAACGCCGCGCGGGTGTCCCTGGGCGCCCTGGGCGTGGCGACGCGGGTGCGCCTGCAGAACCGCGAGGCCTATCGCCTGCGCGAGAAGCAGTGGATCGCCAGCACCGAAGAACTGCTGGAGGACGTGGGAAACCTCACCCGCGACAACCAGCACTGGGAGATGCTGGTGATCACCCATTCCGACTACGCGCTGTCCGTCGCCCTCAACGAGACCACCGACCCGGCCACGCCACCGCTGGACCCGGAGGAGGAGGGCGGCAACGGCTTCGTGAAGATCATCGAGAACCTCGACAAGTACGGCAGCGACTTCCCCGCCGCACGCCGCGCGCTGCTCAACAGCCTGCGCCACATCGCCAGCTTCGACGACCGGGTCGGCGACTCCCACGAGATCTACGCCAATGTACGCAACGTGCGCTTCAACGAGATGGAATACTCGGTGCCCGCCGAGCATGGCCCGGCCTGCCTGCGGGAGATCCTTGCGCTGATCCGCGACAAGGATCTGCGCACCTGGTTCCCCATCGAGTACCGCTACGTGAAGGCCGACGACATTCCCCTGAGCATGTTCGAGGGTCGCGATAGCTGCTCCATCTCCGTGCACCAGCACTACAGCATGGACCACCACAACTTCTTCGCCGCCGTCGAACCGATCTTCTGGAAGTACGCCGGCCGGCCGCACTGGGGCAAGCTGCACACGCTCAACGCGCGCACCCTGCAGGCGCTCTACCCGCGCTGGAAGGAGTTCACCGAGGTGCGCCAGGCGCTGGACCCGAGTGGCAAGTTCCTCAATGCGCACCTGTCCTCGATCCTCGGCGTGGCCTGACAACAAGGAGAAGCCATGAACCGTCGCAGATTCCTCGTCGGCACGGCCGGTGCCGGCGTACTGCTCGCCGGCGTCGGCGCCTGGCTGCGGCCGGCCGACAAGGGCGCCCCGTACAGCGATTACTTCGCCCGCCTGAACCGCGAGCTGAAGGCCCACGGGCCGATGCACCCGGTGATGCTGATCGACCTCGACCGGCTGGACCACAACATCGACGTGGTGATGCAGTCGGTGCGCCGTGCCGGCAAGTCGCTTCGCCTGGTGGAGAAGTCCCTGCCGTCGCCGCAACTGCTGGACTACATCGCCAAGCGTGCCGGCACCCAGCGGCTGATGTCGTTCCACCAGCCCTTCCTCAACCACGACGCCGAGCGCTTCCCCGAGTCGGACATCCTGCTCGGCAAGCCCCTGCCGGTGCGTGCGGCGCAACTGTTCTACGAGGCCCATCGCGGCCCCTTCGACCCGGCCCGGCAACTGCAGTGGCTGCTCGACACGCCCGAGCGACTGGCGCAGTACCTGGCGCTGGCGAAGGCCCTGAACATCCGCATGCGCATCAACATCGAACTGGACGTGGGGCTGCACCGGGGCGGCGTGCAGGACACGGCCGGCCTCGGGCGGATGCTCGACCTGATCGGCGCCAATCCGCAGCACCTGGAGTTCGCCGGCTTCATGGGCTACGACCCCTTCGTCGGCATGGGCGTGCCGGGCATCCTCGGCTCGCCCGAGGCCCTCTTCGCCAAGGTGATGACGCTGTACGACGGCTTCGTCGACTACGCCCGCACCCAACACCCCACGCTGTGGCGCCCGGACCTGACCCTGAACACCGCCGGCAGCCCCAGCTACCGCATGCACGAGCGCGAGCGCACCAGCAGCGAGGTCTCGGTGGGCTCGGCGCTGCTCAAGCCCACCCACTACGACCTGCCGTCCCTGGAGGAACACCAGCCGGCGGCCTACATCGCCACCCCCGTGCTCAAGAGCACCGGCGCGGTGCGCATCCCGGCGCTGGACGGCAAGTCGGCACTGTTCTCCTGGTGGGACCCGAACCAGCGCGAGACCTTCTTCATCTACGGCGGCAACTGGATGGCCGAACCGGAATCGCCCACGGGCCTGCAGTTCAACGGCCTCTACGGGCGCAGCTCCAACCAGGAAATGATCAACGGCTCCCACGCCGTCGGCCTGGGCGTGGATGACCAGGTGTTCCTGCGGCCGACCCAGTCCGAATCCATCCTCCTGCAGTTCGGCGACCTGCTGGCGGTCCGCGATGGGCGTATCGTCGAGCAGTGGCCGGTGTACGGCTGAGCGCGGGGTCAGCCCACTCTGCTTGAAGTGCTTTGCGAGCAGAGCGCGCTCCTGCGGTAGGTGCTAACTGACGAGAGAACCCCAGGCCATTGCCTGGGGTTCTGCGTTCCGGGACGGGTCAGAGGCTGAACGGCAGGTTCACCTTGGCCCAGAACATCTCGCCTTCCGGGCGGTTCTTCACGGCGAACTCCTTGGCCCAGCGCATCTCCACGCTGGCGTACTTGAGGAAGGTCAGGTGCACCGCCGGGCCGATGGCGAAGACCTGCCCGCGCATACCGTCGTCCAGCTCCTCGCCCATGAAGGTCACCGTGCGGCCGAACTGCTTGTCGTCGGTGGTCTGCTTCACGTAGTAGCCGTTCAGGCCCAGGCGCAGGTTATCGGTCACCCGGTAGCTGGTGGAGTAGTCGAAGTGGAACAGTTGGCCGGACTGGTAGTCGGTGTCCGGGTTCTCCTTGTTGAAGCTGTAGGTGGCCTTGACCGACAGCTCGGTGCGCTCGCTGGGCTGCCAGGTGGCCGAGAGCAGCGGCTTGTAGGTGACGAAGTTGTTGCCGGTGTTGGCCAGCCGTGCAGCGTCGTAGCTGCCGGTGGGCAGGGTGATCTCCAGGGCGGCGCCCAGGGTCAGGTCCTTGCCCATGTCCCAGAGGATCAGTGGCGCGATGGTGGTGTCGCCCTGGGCTTCGCGGCGGCTCTCTTGGCCGAACAGCGCCACCTGCTGGCGCATGTAGGGCTGCGCCACGTAGCCACCGACCCGGCCGCCCAGCAGGCGCAGCGGGCTGAGGTAGTCCAGGCGCGGGATGATCGCATCGGAGGTGATCTTCACCCCCGGCACCTTGCCGCCCAGGGAACTGATGTCCAGCTTCTTCGACTCGTAATGGTTGTAGTAGAGGTTGAAGGCGAACATGTGGTCCGGAAGGCTGTTCACGTCCAGCGGCAGGACGTAGAAGCCATCGGTGCCGGGGCCGATGTTGTCGACACCGTTCTCGGTGGCCTGGGCGGTCAGTGGCAGGGCGATGGCGAGGGCGGCTGCAGGGGGAAGCAGCCAAGTGGCACGGTTCGGGTTCATGAGGGTGCTCATTGTTATTGTGTGTGGGCGCCGCCGGAGGGCTCCTCGGGCGGCGCCATAGGAATAAGCGCTGGCGGCCTGGCGGAGCAGGGCATTGCCGGACAGCCAGGGGGCATTCAAGGCCAGGCTGCAATACGCTGTTACAACCCCTCTTGGGGCGATCCCGAACGGGTTATGATGGCCACCCTGCGCGCCTGGCCCCACAACAAGAACCCTCAGGCGACGGATTCGGATGTGCCTGCCATGACCTTCACGCCCCTCGACGCCCAGTACGACCTGGCCCAGGTTTCACCCTTCCTGCTGCAGACCCTGGCAGAGGTGGTGAGCGACCGGGGCATCAGCAGCGAACGCCTGTGCCGTGGCCTGGGCTTCACCCCCGATGACCTCCAGGACCCGGCCCAGCGCATCTCCTACCGCCAGGCGGCAACCCTCATCCAGCGCGCCCTCGCGGCCTTCCCGGAAGGGGGGCTGGGGCTGTGGGTGGGGCACCGCAACGTGCTCGGCACCCTCGGCCTGCTCGGCCACGTGCTGTCGCTGTGCAAGACCCTGCGCGACGCCTTCGAGGTGGGTCTGCGCTTCCAGCACACCGCCGGCAGCATGGCGGTCTACAGCCTGCACGAAGGGGCCGCCGAGAGTTTCGTGGAAGTGGTATGCCGGCTGCCCTACGCCGATGTGCAGGTGTTCGCCGTTGAAGAGTTCTTCGCCAGCCTGATGGTCTACAACCAAGCCCTGGCCAGCGCCGAATTCCAGCCCCTGCGCTTCGAGTTCACCCATGGCGTGCCGCCCTACGTCGAGCAGTACCAGCGCCTGCTGGGGCCGAACCTGCTCTTCGGCTGCCTGCACAACCGCATGGTGTTCGCCAGCCACTGGCTGGACAGGCCGCTGCCCGGCCACCAGCCGGTGGCCCTGCGCCAGGCCCTGCAATTGCTGGAGCTGGAAAGCGCCCAGGTGCAGCAGAAGGCCAGCCTGCTGCAGACCGTGGAGCGCGCCATCGCCCGCGACCTGCCCCACGGCAGCCCCATCGACACCGTGGCCCACGGGCTGAACATGAGTAGCCGGACCCTGCGCCGACGCCTGAGCGAGCACGGCATCACCTTCGAAACCCTGCTGGAACAGGTGCGCCGGGCGCGGGCCATGAGCCTGTTGAGCAACCCCGAAATGCCCATCGAGCGCATCGCCGAAGCGCTCGGCTACAGCGACGTGCGTGGCTTTCGCCGGGCCTTCAAGCGCTGGACCGGGCAGAGCCCGTCGGTGTGCCGTGATGAGGTGATGGCCGCGCAGTGACGCAGTGGCCCGGCGTTCAACCCATCTCCACCCGCCACCAACTGGGCAGCAGCCGGCGGATCTCGGGTTGGGCGAAGCGTTCGTCCATCAGGTGCACCACGCCCCGGTCGCGCTGGGTGCGGATCACCCGGCCGGCGGCCTGCACCACTTTCTGCAGGCCCGGGTAGAGGTAGGTGTAGTCGTAGCCGGCCTGGAAGATCGCGGCCATGCGCTGCTTCAACTGCTCGTTCACCGGGTTCACCTGGGGCAGACCGAGGGTGGCGATGAAGGCGCCGATGAGGCGCTCGCCGGGCAGGTCGATGCCCTCGCCGAAGGCCCCGCCGAGCACGGCGAAGCCGATGCCGCGCCCGCTCTCGGTGAAGCGTTCTAGAAAAGCCAGGCGCTCGGCCTCACCCATGCTCCGCGACTGGCTCCAGGCCGGGATGAAGGGGTGCCGCTCGGCGAACAGCGTGGCCACCTGCTCCAGGTACTGGTAGCTGCTGAAGAACGCCAGGTAATGGCCGGGGCGCTGGTAGAACTGGTCGGCCATCAGCTCGACGATGGGCTCCAGGGACTGCGCCCGGTGCTGGTAGCGGGTGGAGAGGCGCTGGGCCACCCGTACCTGCAGCTGCTCGGCGGTGAAGGGTGATTGCACCTCCAGCCACGGCGTGTTGCCCGGCACCCCCAGCAGGTCGCTGTAGTAGCGGCGCGGGTTGAGGGTGGCGGAGAACAGCACGGTGGAACGACTGGCCTCCAGGCGCGGGCCGATGAAGGGAGCCGGCACCAGGTTGCGCAGGCACAGGGTGGAGTGGCGGTTGCGGCCGCTGCCGCAGGCGTTCAGGTCGAACAGCGAGTGGGTGTCGAAGAGTTCGGCCATGCGGGTGAAGTGCAGGGCATCGAAGTAGAACGTCATCAGCGCCGGGTCCAGCGGCGCGCCGGGCTGGTCCGCCAGGTGGTCGGTGATGGCGGTGACCGCGTTCTGCAGCGCGCCCAGCAGCTTCTGCGGCGGTTCGTCGTAGGCCTGGTAATCCGTCAACTGGGCCTTGTTCAGCTCGCTCCAGCAGCGCTGCACCCGCTCCAGGGGCTTCTTCAGCGGGCCGGGCACGCTGCGGACCAGGGCTTTCAGCGTGCCCTGGCGCAACTCGGCGCTGTACATGGCGCGGGCGCGCTCCACCAGGTTGTGGGCTTCGTCCACCAGCACGCCCACCTGCCACTGGTTGAGCTGGGCAAGGCCGAAGAGCAGGGCGCCGAGGTCGAAGTAGTAGTTGTAATCCCCCACCACGACGTCGCTCCAGCGCGCCATCTCCTGGCCCAGGTAATAGGGACAGACGCCGTGGGCCAGGGCCACCTCGCGCAGGGCGGCGCGGTCCAGCCAGCGCCGTTCCGCAGCCGCCTCGCGGGCCGCCGGCAGGCGGTCGTAGAAACCCCGTGCCAGGGGGCAGGCGTCGCCGTGGCAGGCGCTGCCGGGGTGTTCGCAGGCCTTGTCGCGGGCGGTCAGCTCCAGCACCCGCACGGGCCACCCGTCCACGCTGTCGCGCAGGGTCGCCAGGCTGTGCAGGGCCAGTTGCCGGCCGGGTGTCTTGGCGGCGAGGAAGAACAGGCGCTCCAGGCGCCCGCCGCCCAGGGCCTTGAGCTGGGGGAACAGGGTGGCCAGGGTCTTGCCGATGCCGGTGGGCGCCTGGGCCATCAGGCAGCAGCCGGTGCTGGCGGCCTTGTACACCGCCTCGGCCAGTTCCCGCTGGCCGGGGCGGAAGCTGGCATGGGGAAAGCGCAGGGCCTGCAGGGCACCGTCCCGCCGGGCCTGGTGGGCCAGCTCCTGCTCGGCCCAGGCGAGGAAGGCCTGGCACTGGGCCTCGAAGAAGGCCCGCAGTTCGGCGGCGCTGGCGCGGGTGGTGAAGAGGGTCTCCTTCTGGCTGGCGACATCGAGGTAGACCAGTGCCAGCTCCACCTCGTCCAGCCCGCGTTCGGCGCACAGCAGCCAGCCGTAGACGCGCACCTGGGCCCAGTGCAGGTGACGGTGATTGTCGGGCTGGCGGGCCAGGTCACCGCGGTGGGTCTTCACCTCTTCCAGACGGTTGCCTGCCGGGTCGTAGCCGTCGGCGCGACCGCGCACCTGCAGCGGGCCGAACGCGCCGGCCAGGGGCACTTCGCGCTGGTAGCCGTCGCCCCGCCGGGCCGCCACCAGGGCGTGGCCGGCGATGCCTTCCTGGGCCGTGGGAGAGGGGGTAAAGCGCAGGTCGAGGTCGCCGCGCTTGGCGGTGAATTCGCACAGGGCCCGCACCGCCACGCGGTAGGTCATGCCGGGAGGGCCTCGGTGTCGGCCCATTGCACGTAGCACACGCTCACCGGCATACCGTGCTCGGCGCAGAAGTCCAGCCAGCGCAACTGGTTGTCCTGCAGGCGGTCGCCGGGTCCCTTCACTTCGATCATCTGGTAGCGCCCCTGGCCGGGCCAGAAGCGGATCAGGTCCGGCAGCCCGGCGCGGTTGGCCTTGATGTTCTGCAGCAGGCGGCGGAACCAGTGCTTCAGGTGGTCGGCTGGCAGGCAATGCAGGGCCTGCTCCAGCAGGGTTTCGTCCAGCACGCCCCAGTAGACGAAGGGCGATTGCAGGCCGTGCTTGGTGCGGTAGGTGTGGCGCATGGCGTCACGCCAGCTGCCGTCGTCCAGCCGGGCCAGGCAGGCGGCGAAGTGCTCGGCGCGGCGGGCGTGGAAGTCCGGGGCCAGCAGGTCGGCCGGGCCGGCATGGAAGGGGTGGAAGAAGGCCCCGGGCAGCGGGTGGAAGATGGCCTCCCAGCACAGCAGGCCGAACAGCGAGTTGATCAGCGTGTTCTCGACGTAGTGCACCGGCCCGTCGTCGTCGCTGAGGTGGGCCAGCACGCTGTGCTCCACCGAGACGAATGGCTCGGGGCGCGGCAGGTGCAGGTCCAGCCGCTGGACCGGTGCCGGCTTGCGGGCGCCGGCGCGGGGCAGGCCGAGCTTGCGCTGCAGGCGCGGGAGGATGCGCGCCAGGTGCTGGCGCTCTTCCTCGTCGCCGGGGGCGTCGGCCATGGCCAGGGCGAGCGCGTGGGCCTGCTCGAAGGCTTCCAGACGCTCCAGCACCCGCAACTGGCGGATGCGTGCGCCGGGCCAGGGGCAGTCGCGGTAGACGGCCAGGGCCAGGTCCAGCTCGCCAAGGCGTTCGCAGTGCTGGCCGAGCTGGAACAGCAGCCGCGCGCGCCGGCCTTGCAGCCAGGGGTTGTCGTTGGCCGGGGGGATGTCCGCCAGCAGCGTGGCCGGACAGGCGTCGCCGGCTTCCAGCCGCTCGCGGCACTGGTGCAGGTGCAGGTACAGGTCCACGTCGTCGCGGTGGCGGAAGCCGCGGGCATCGGCTTCCAGCGCCACCTGCTCGTACTGGTGGATGCCCAGGTCGGCGAGCACAAACTCGGACCAGTCCTGGGTCAGGTTGCCGAAGAACATCAGCCGCAGCCGGTCGCACAGGGGCATCAGGCGCAGCGCGTAGACGCGGTCGTCCAGCGCCGGGCACCAGGCGTCGAAGGGGCGCAGCTCGGGGTACAGGGGTTGCAGCCGCGCCAGTTGCTCGGCCTTGCGTGCGTCACCCCGGCCCAACTCGGCGCCGAAGCAGGTGGCGATCTCCGGTTTGCGCAGCAGGGCGAAGAGCTGCTCCAGGTCCAGCGCGGGCGCTGCATCCACCCAGCCCAGCGCCAGCAGCGGGCGCGCCGCTTCGCGGGTGGGGCCGATCTCGGCGTACACCAGCTTGCTCTCGCGAAAGCGCTCGCCCTTGCGCATCACCATGCGCACCAGCAGCGCCTGGGCTTCGCGCGGCAGCCCGGCGAAGGCGGCGAGGAAGGTGCGCTCCTCGTCCAGCAGCAGGTCGTCGTAGCGCGAGCCGATCCAGTCGAGCACGGTGCGGAAGTTGTTCAGGTAATAGAACGGGTCGTCGAGGGCGCTGGGCATGGCGGAACAGGGTGGGCGAATGGCTGGCTGTTTATACAGCTATCCGCGCCGGCGCCCAACCGGATTTCGATCAGTGGGGTGGCCCGTGCCGCCACCCCGCCGTGCCTCAGTAGAAGACCACCGAAGCCAGCCGATCCAGCGAGTCGCCCAGCTTGTAGCTGAAGGGGCGGCCAAGGGCGCCGGCCAGGTGCTCGCATTTCACCGCCAGGTCGGTGTGGGAATGGAAATCCACCTGGGCGTTCTCGTGATTGACGGTGCCGACGGGGCCGATGATGAACTCGAACTGCTTCAGGCCGCGTTTGTTGCGGAAGGGGGTCGAGCGGTCGGTAATGGCCGAGGTGACCTGCACCTTCTGCTGGCTCACCAGGGCCTGCAGGTCCGGGTCGGCGAAACGCAGTTCCACCGGGATCTCGTCGTAGGAGTAAGCGCTGGCGAGGTCCTTCACCATCAGGGTGCGGTAGGGGCCTTCCTCTTCCGGCACCTTCATGCCGATGAAGGGCAGGGCGGGTTCGAACTGCGCGGTGACGTTGCACATCACCTCGCTCTGCATGTTCAGCGAGCCCTTCAGGACTGCTTTGAGCAGGTCGGTCATGCCGAACGCCACGCTGAGGGACACCGCGTCGAGGGTGAAGTGGGCGTCGTACTCGCGGGGTAGTTCGAGGGCTTTTTCCCGTGCGCGGGGGAGGCTCGGGGGCATGTCGTCGGGGTGCAGGGTCAGGTGCATGTCCAGCGGTGCTTGGCGGGCATCGACGATGGCCTTGAGGGCGGCCTGCAGGGCGGTCTTCTGGGCCGGTTCCAGGCCGCCGAAGATCGGTTCGCTGAGCACCAGCTCCGTGCCCAGGCTGTTCTTGATGCGTGGGGTGATGCGGGTCGGGTCGATGCCTTGTGCCTGCATCAGCGCCTCCAGCTGCTCGCGGTAGACCGGCAGGAGCTCGTCGCCGAACGGGGCCTTGCGCACCGAGCGCTCGAAGGTGAGGGTGGCGAAATCACTGTCGCAGCCACCCAGCAGGAGCGTGGTGGCGAGCAGGGGCAGGGCGAGTATCCGTGCGGTCATCGTGCGTCCTTGTCTGTCGAGGGGCGGCATTGGACCACAAAACGGTTCGGCCCTGCCGCCATCGGGTTCACACCCGACCCGCCCGGCGGATTCAGAGACCGTATTTCTTGACCTTGTCGAACAGGGTGGTCTTGGCCATGCCGAGGCTGAGGGCGGCCTGGCTGATGAGGTTGCGCCCGAAGACTTCCACATCAGCCTTTTCGTCCAGAAAGTAGCAGCGGGATCTATTGAAAAGTCCTACCAGATTCCTCCACAGCCATTCGTGGGGATAAGGGAAATTGGCTACCCAATACCGATAACGTGCTGATTGCGCAGGTATGGCCGCCAGAATGAGTGGCAGGCTATACCAGAGCGGCGGGCGATCTCTGCGCTGAATTAGATCGAAGGCTTTTAAGTATTAAACATTGGCAAGTAACCCAACTCGACTAGTTTTGTATCAATGTCCCCGAGCCGCTCGTAGTGAGCCTTGTTTTTTTCGTCCATGACATCAGGACAGGACACTACGATGGTGCCTCGTTCAGGAATAGGGATAAGCGCTTCTGCTTCAGGGAGCATTTCTTTCGTTAAGGTGTGCGGGCAATAGCCAATCCAGCCGATGGTTTCCCGATCCTTGAACACCTGGCCCGATCGGTAGTATGTGTCAGGAGCAATGGTTATCCAGTCAATCTCGGGCCATATATTCACTGCTAGGGTGATTATTTTTAATAAAACCGAATAGGCGTCCGGTAATGCGGCAAGTAGTGTACCTGCATCCTCAAAGCGCATGGCTGATACGCTATTTAGGTTGTGTGCGCTGTAACTAAAGGCCAGTCCGCCCTTGAGAATATCTTCCTCACCATTCCAGACGGAAAATCGTAGTTCATCAGGATACTCTGGATCATAATTTTCTTGAATTTCTTCTATCAAGAAATTTGAATTAAGAATGATATTTCTTGTAAGGGCATCCTGAAGACTGTCACCCTTTAAATACCAATTGCTCATGAGAGGGGATATATCGCCAAGCGCTTGCAGAAAATCTAAGCTTCTTTCAATTTGTATGCTGTGGGGGACGTTGATGATTTTTTTCTTATTAAAGCGGAGGACGAAAACAAAGCGTCTGTAGTTAAACATGTATTCCTCACAAACTCTCTGTGTGTTTATGCAATCAGGTCTGGGTTGTTTTTTATGTACTCGTTCCAGTGCCTCTCTTCTTCTTCTCTCAATTTTTCATACTCCTGATAATCTTCGCTTCCGGGCATGGGGTTCCAAAATGTCTTAATGTTTGCAAGACCTAGCTCCGTAAATTGCTTGGTGCAGTATTCATATACATTTTTCTGTAAAAAATGCCACTCCACCCAAACAGGCGGAGTGGGCTGCGCTTTTTTTGAGTGTCTCTCGGCGGGTATCAACAGTTTTTTCTCAACACCTGACCATAGGCGAGGGGTATTGAGGATAGGAATAAACATAAACGCATAATTCGCCTTCGCTTCCAGCAAGGTGCAGCGACTTTTATCGAAACCATCCCACCAGGTTCCGCTCCATAACCATTCATGGGGATAGGGGAAGTTGGTGACCCAATGCTGATAGCGCGCTGACAGGTCAGACATGGTGTGCCCTTTGCCGTCATTGGCGATGGCCATCATGCCCTGTTCGGGCGGGCATTCGAGGCAATCTTGATCGTCCGATTTGCAGACCTCCTCTTTTTCTCGGGTTTGTGTGCGGGTCATGGGGGGCGCATCGGTGTGTTGTTGTGTTTTGGGCTGCACCTGCGGTTGCGGCATCGGTCTGGGGGCAGGCTGGGTAGAGGGTGCAGGCATGGGGGCTGGTCTGGGTGGCGGTATCGGCAGCCTACTGGGGGGGACCTCCAGTGCCTCTATCGGCACTCGGGGGCCGCCACTCCTGGGGAGAACAGGAGGACCACGAAATGCCAATTTGCCAGCATTCCCTGTTCCAGCAGAGGGTTTGAAGGGGTTGCTCATGTTCGGTCATTCCCTGTTGTTACTGGTCAGTAGGCCATTGGTCCAAGGCACGCAGGAACTGCATAACGCTGTCGTAGTCACGAAAACGCTGTTCGGGGCTGTCTTCGACGGCTCTCTGCATCCACTTGATGAACGGCGCGCTCTTCTGGAAATCAGGTGTCCACAGGCTATAGCGCAGGAACCGTTCGACCTGGTCGGGGTCTCGGATGCCAAGGCGCCAGGCATCTTCGCGCTGTTCTCTGAGGTAGAGGTAGGCGGGCCGTTCACCCATCTCTTCGAGCCAGGCGGGGTCATGCCTGCGGATTTCAAGCAGCAGTTTTTCGATGACTTCGTCTTCGCGTGCCTTTTCCAGGTGTTCGAGTTGCTCGGGTGTGAGTTCAAGCATCGGCCACCTCTGCGGTTTGGGGCGGGACGAAGGTCAGGTATTCGTTTCTCAGGGGCTGCCAGATCTGCCAGTAAGCGATGGGGCCCATCAGTTCGGCGTGCTGGTCTTTGCTGAGTACGCTATCCAGGGCACGCCGGACCTTCGGGTCGTAGTAGCGGAGCAAGGCTCTTCGGCCGTCCGGCAAACGTGTGAACAGGTGTTTGCGCAGGTGTTCGGCGAGGGGCTCGAAGGGTTGCATGCTCCACAGCCAGGACAGCAGTGGGGAGGCGATGTCGCGCTGTATCAACCACTCCAGCAGTGGGCTGCCCTGCGCATCGCTGTCCTCGAAGGCGACCAAGGCTGGACCGGCCTGCTTGAGGCCATCCAGCTCTGTACCTTCGAGCAGCCACTGCCATTGATGGACATCCTTTGCTTGAGCGAGCCGATTACCCAGGGTCGTATAGGTTGCGCCATCGATCAGGGCGAAATGCCGGAGCTGCGGATTCTGAAACCGGTAGTGCTGTATTGCCTCGTAGATGCGCTGGGTTTGGCGGCTGCTTTGCGTGGCCGGGCTCATGGGGCGGCCCCCAATTTGGCCAGGGGGACGAAGGCGGCGTTGCGCTTTGCTGCCAGCAACAAGCACGGCAGGCACAGGGTCGGGGTGTTGATCACGGATGGGGTGAACGCTGCACCACCGCCCGTCATTCCGATGATGACGGTACCGGAGCCGCCGATCACGATGTTCCCGTGGCTCCCGACCGTTCCGACGGTGGTCGCCGGCAAGCCGTTAATCAGCACATTGGGGATCACATTGCCCACCAAGGCACCACCACAGGCGGTGCTGTCAGTTTGTCGGGCTGCGCTCATACCATCGAAGAGGACATCCGGTGAGCCGCTGACAATGGGGTTGACGCCGTGTCCTGGTATTGGACAGGCGGCAGGGTCTCCCACTCGTGCGGCAGGTTTTCCGCTCATGACAAGGTTCCTTGAGGTGGTGTTTGGGTGCGTAAGGCGCGCGCGTCGTTGTTGGTACTTGCAAAGCACCAGCGGCATTCGACGGCGTCGAACAAGGCGATCTGGGAGAGGGGTTCGTGGCCGGAAAGGCGAGGTGGCATGGCCCTCAGGGCTTCGTTTGCCTGCCAGCGTATTTCTGATGCGCTGGCGTCATCCCATTCATTGAGCTGGGCGTTGTAGTTACGTAGCCCTGCTTGCTCATAGCAGGTCTGTAGTAATTGGGTGAGTTCCTGTCCCCAACTCAGGTAGTGCGCGGCTGTCCACTTACCGATATGTACTTGCGCGAGCCGCCCCACGGGTACAAACCACTCATTCATTTCAAGCAGGTTGTATTGATGTGCTGCGAATCCGTAACAGATGTGCAGCCTCAACCAGCCCTGATGTGCCCGAAGGTAGGCATTGGGGTCAAAGCACTGTGAGAGCAAACGTGCGTGATAGCCCTGCGCGCCGCAGGCGTTTAAGACAATTTCGGCGTCCAGGCGTGAGACGAACGCGCGAATTGCGCTGTGGCCACTGTCGTCGTGGGTGACCAGTAGATCGTTAGCCGAATCATTCAGGTCATCGCTGAACAGGCCATAGAGCCGTATAGACGATGTGAAGGTTGGACCATGCATCCCTGACTCCTGTACGCGCTCCTGAGGCAGCAGCGACGTTCCCTTTTCAATCAGGGGTTGGAGTGTGTGAGGCCGGCCACAGCCCTGTCACCGTCGCGGGAGACCGCTTTGCTGTGCGCTATTTCAGAAGGCAGGGGTTGAAACGGGGTAAGCGTTTTTCCTTGGGAGTCATCGCACCAGTATTGACTTGAGCATGGTGTAGGGCTCGATGGTGGCGTGGTCGAGCCTCGACTCTTCCGGCCGTTGCAGCGCCTGGGCTTCGCGCGGCATTCAGGGGGGGAGGCCGGGTTCCCGGACTGAAGTCCGGGCTACGGGGCAAGGTGCTCAGAGGCCGTATTTCTTGACCTTGTCGAACAGGGTGGTCTTGGCCATGCCGAGGCTGAGGGCGGCCTGGCTGATGTTGCCGGCGTGGCGCTCCAGGGCCTGGCCGATGAGGTTGCGCTCGAAGACTTCCACCGCTTCGGCGAAGGACGGGGCGTTGCCGTCGGGGGCCTGGCCGCTCTTCTTCAGCGCCGGCAGGCCGAGGGCGTAGCGCTCGGCGACGTTGCGCAGCTCGCGCACGTTGCCCGGCCAGTCGTGGGCCATGAGGCTGGAGGCGGTGGCGTTGTCCAGGGTCGGCGCGGGGCGGTCGAAGCGCAGGGAGGCGAGCTGCAGGAAGTGCTCGAAGAGCATGAGGATGTCTTCGCGCCGTTCGCGCAGGGGCGGCAGTTCCAGGGTCACCACGTTGAGGCGGTAGTACAGGTCGCTGCGGAAGGTGCCGGCCTTGCCGGCGTCGTCCAGGTCGGTCTTGGTGGCGGCGATCACCCGGCAGTCCACCGGGATCGGCTGGTTCGAGCCGAGGCGCTCCAGGGTCTGCTCCTGCAGCACGCGGAGGAACTTGATCTGCAGGTTGATGGGCATGCTCTCGATCTCGTCGAGGAACAGGGTGCCCTTGTTGGCGTGCTCGATCTTGCCGATGCGGCGCTTGCCGGCGCCGGTGAAGGCGTGGGCCTCGTGGCCGAATATCTCGCTGTCGAACAGGTTCTCCGGCAGGCCGCCGCAGTTGAGGGCGACGAACTCGTGGTCGCGGCGGCGGCTGGAGTCGTGCAGGCAGCGGGCGACCAGCTCCTTGCCGGTGCCGGTCTCGCCTTCGATCAGCACGTTGGCGGCGGTGTCGGCGACGTTGGCGATCAGCTCGCGCAGGGCCTGGATCGCCGGGGAGCGGCCGATGATGCGCTGCTCCAGGGACTGGCGCCCGGCCAGTTGGCGACGCAGGGCGCTGACCTCGCGGTCGAGGCTGCGTTTCTCCAGGGCGCGGCGGGCGACCTCCACCAGGCGTTCGGGGGAGAAGGGCTTCTCCATGAAGTCGTAGGCGCCGTCGCGCATGGCGTTGACCGCCATGCTGATGTCGCCGTGGCCGGTGATCAGCACCACCGGCAGGCTGCGGTCGCGGGCCTTGAGGCGGCTGAGCAGTTCCAGGCCGTCGATGCCCGGCAGGCGGATGTCGGTGATGACGATGCCGGCGAAGTCGGCGCCGATCTGGGCCAGCGCTTCCTCGGCACTGCCGACGCCGATACAGGGGATGTCCTCGAGGATCAGCGCCTGCTGGCAGCCCAGCAGCACATGGGGGTCGTCTTCGACGATGAGGACGGTGAGGGGCTCGGTCATGTCGGGGTCCTCGGCGCGGGCTCGCGGTGAGCGGCGTAGGGCAGGAGCAGTTCGAAGGCGGTGCCGCCGGCTTCCGGGTGGCGCACGCCGAGGCTGCCGCCGGCGGCGGTGGCCAGGCTGGCGGAGAGGGTCAGCCCCAGGCCGAGGCCGTGCTCGCCGGGCTTGGTGGTGAAGAAGGGCTCGAACAGGTGCACGCGGGCGTCGGGGGCGATGCCGGGGCCGTTGTCGCGCACTTCCAGCCGGTAGCGGCCCTGTTCGTCGCGGCCTTCCAGCCAGATCTGGCCGTCGTCGTGGCCGGCGAGTGCGTCCAGGGCGTTGGCGATGAGGTTGACCAGGATCTGCTCCAGGCGCGTCTGGTCGATGGCCAGTTCGGCTTCGGCACAGGTGCGGTGCAGGGTGATGGGGCTCTTCTCCAGGCGGGTGTGGAGGATGAACAGGGCGGCGTCCACGGCCTTGCCGAGGGAGGCCTGGCCATGGTCGTCGGCGCGCCGGGCGAAGGCGCGCAGGCTGGCGGTGATGCGGCCCATGCGGTCCACCAGTTCGTTGATGGCGGTGAGGTTGGTGCTGGCCACGTCGAGGGCGCCCCTGGCGAGGAAGCGCACGGTGTTGCCGGAGAGGGTGCGCAGGGCGGCGAGGGGCTGGTTGAGTTCGTGGGCGATGCTTGTGGACATCTGCCCGATGACCGCCAGCTTGCCGGCCTGCACCAGGCCGTCCTGGGCCTTGCGCAGGTTTTCCTCGGTCTGCTTGCGCTCGCGGATCTCGTCCATCAGGCGCTGGTTGCTGGCGATGAGGTCCTGGGTGCGCTCGCCGATCTTGCGTTCCAGTTCGTTGTTGGCGGCGAGCAGGGCTTCGCGGGCGGCGAGGCGGGTGGCGAGGACCTTGCGCCGTTCGTTCCAGGCGATGCCGAGGAAGGCCAGCAGGGCCAGCCCGGCGGCGGCGAGCAGGCCGTGGATCACCGCTTCGCGGCGCAGGTCGGCCAGGGGCGAGAGCAGGGTGAAGTGCCAGCGGGTGTCGTTGAGGAGGCGTGCCTGCGAGAGGTAGGCGACGCTGCCGGTGCCTGCGCCGTTGGGGAAGCTGATGATCTCCAGGCCCTCGCCCAGGTCCTGGCGGGCGCTGGGCTGCCATTCGTCGAGGGCTGACCAGTGGTATTGCAGGCTGCGGGCCAGGCGTTCCCGGTCGTCGGCGGACAGCGGGCGGACCGCCTTCATGCGCAGGGCCGGGTCGCTGGAGAGGATGATGATGCCGTTCTCGTCGCTGACGAAGGCGTGCAGGCGGGCCTTTTCCCAGCGCTCCTGCAGGGCCTCCAGCTTCACCTTGACCACGGCGACGCCGATGATCCGCTGCTGGTAGCGCAGGCCGTGGGCCAGGTAGTAGCCGGCCTCGCCGGTGGTGCTGCCGATGCCGTAGAAGCGGCCCGGCAGGCCCTTCATGGCGTCCTGGTAGTAGGCGCGAAAGGCCAGGTCTTCACCGAGAAAGCTGTCGGCATCGCGCCAGTTGCTGGTGGCCAGCACGCGGCCTTCGGTGTCGAGCAGGAAGGTGGCGCGGCTGCCGCTGCGGCGGTTGAGCCCTTCGAGGTAGTCGTTGACCAGGTTGCGCCGGTAGGGCGTGGGGTTGAGCAGCAGGTGGCTGACGCTGGACTCCAGCTCCAGCAGGCTGGGCAGGTAGGTGTAGCGGTTGATCTCGCTCTCCACCGCGCGGGCGTGGAGTTCCAGTTGGCGTTCGCCGTTGCTGGCCAGGGCGCGGATGCCGGCCTGTTCGCTGAGGTGATAGACCACCCAGCCGGCGCCCAGCATGGCCAGGAGCAGCAGGAGGGTCAGCGAGAGGTGGCGGAGCAGGCGCGGCTTCACGGTGAGGGCGGGCGGGACGGCACGGAGGCTGGTGGTGGGGCATTGCATCATAGTCATCCGGGCCGTGCCAGCCCGCCGCCCGGTTGGCGGCGGGCTGCCTGGGTCAGTGTTTCACCACCCGGCCGACACCACGGCCGCGGGGGTCGGAAGCGGTTTCCAGGGTACTGCCCTCGACGCGGATGGCCTGGATGTCGCCCATGTTCCAGCCCTGGTCCTCCAGGGTGTAGCCCATGGCTTTGAGCTGCTCGGCCACCGGGCCGGTGAGCGGGGCGTGGGCGTCGTAGTAGATCGTGTCCTTGGGCAGCAACTGGTGATGCACGCGCTGGGCGGCCACGGCCTTCTCCAAGGGCAGCTTGAAGTCGTAGACGTTGTTCAGCACCTGGAAGATCGAGGTGAAGATGCGCGAGCCGCCAGGGGTGCCGAGCACCAGGCTGACCTTGCCGTCGCGGGTGACGATGCTCGGGCTCATGGAGGAGAGCATGCGCTTGCCGGGTTCGATGGCGTTGGCGTCGCTGCCGACCACGCCAAAGGCGTTGGCCACGCCGGGCTTGGCGCTGAAATCGTCCATCTCGTCGTTGAGCAGGAAGCCGGCGCCCTTGACCACCACGCCGCTGCCGAAGTCCCAGTTGAGGGTGTAGGTGTTGCTGACGGCGTTGCCCTGGGCATCGACGATGGAGAAGTGGGTGGTCTGGTGCGGTTCCAGGCCGGGGCGGACCTTCTCGGTGGCGGAGATGGCGCTGGGGTTCACCTCGCGGGCGCGCTGGGCGATGTAGGTCGGGTCGGTCAGTTGCTGCACCGGCACCTTGGAGAAGTCCGGGTCGCCCAGGTAGTCGGCGCGGTCGGCGAACACGCGCTTCTCGATCTCGGCGAGCAGGTGGATGTAGCGCGCGGAGTTCAGCTCGACGCCCTTGAAGTCGGCGGCGCGGGCTTCCTTGATGCCGATCAGTTGGGCCAGGGCGATGCCGCCGGAGCTGGGCAGCGGGGCGGTGTAGAGGGTGTTGCCCTGCCAGTCGATGCGCATGGGCTCGCGCCACTTGGCGCGGTAGCCGGCCAGGTCTTCGGCGCTGATCAGGCCGTTGTCCTGTTTCATCTGGGCGACCAGCAGCTGGGCGGTCTTGCCCTTGTAGAACTCGTCCGGGCCGTTGGCGGCGATGCGTTCTAGGGTGCTGGCCAGCTCCGGCTGCTTGAAGGTCTGGCCGGGCTTGAGGGTGCCGAAGTAGTCGTTGAAGTTGGTCTTGCCGTTGAACAGGGCGAGGGCGTCCTCGCGGTACTGGTACTGCTGCTGGGCGACCTTGAAGCCGTTGCGGGCGTAGCCGATGGCGGGGGTGATCAGCTCGCTCCAGGGCTTGCTGCCGAAGCGCTGGTGGGCCTCCCACAGTCCCATCACGGTGCCCGGTACGCCGGCGGCACGGGCGCCGACCAGGCTGAGGTTCTCGATCACTTCGCCCTTGTCGTCCAGGTACATGGTCTTGCTGGCGGCCTTGGGGGCGATCTCGCGGTAGTCGAGGAAGTAGGGCTTGCCGTCCATGTACAGCGTCATGAAGCCGCCGCCGCCGATGTTGCCGGCCTCGGGGTAGGTGACGGCGAGGGTGAAGGCGGTGGCGACGGCGGCGTCCACGGCGTTGCCGCCGGCTTTGAGGACGTCGGCAGCAACCTGGGCGCCGTAGCTGTCCGGTGCGGCGACGGCGCCGCCTTCAAGGGGTGCGGCGAGGACGCTGCCGTGGGCGGCGGCCAGGAGCAGGCCGAGGGCGAGGGGGCTGAGGCGCTTCGAGTGCATGACGGGTTCCCTGTTGTTGTTGTGAAGAGGGGAAGGCCCCCGGCAGGCCGGGGGCGTTGGGGCGTCAGTGTTGCAGGATCTTGGCGAGGAACTGCTGGGCGCGGTCGGAACGCTGGCTGACGTCGCCGAAGAACTCGTCCTTGGCGCAGTCTTCGACGATCTGCCCGCGGTCCATGAAGATGACCCGGTCGGCAACCTTGCGGGCGAAGCCCATTTCGTGGGTCACGCACATCATGGTCATGCCTTCCTGGGCCAGCTCGACCATCACGTCGAGCACTTCGTTGACCATCTCCGGGTCCAGCGCGGAGGTGGGTTCGTCGAACAGCATCACCACCGGGTCCATGGCCAGGGCACGGGCGATGGCGACGCGCTGTTGCTGGCCGCCGGAGAGCTGGCCGGGGTGCTTGTGGGCGTGGGCCTTGAGGCCGACGCGGTCGAGCAGCTTGAGGCCCTTGTCCAGCGCTTCGGCCTTGCCCCGGCCGAGGACCTTGACCTGGGCGATGGTGAGGTTCTCGGTGATGGACAGGTGCGGGAACAGTTCGAAGTGCTGGAACACCATGCCGACGCGGGAGCGCAGCTTGGGCAGGTCGGTGTTCTTGTCGGCGATGGAGGTGCCGTCGACGATGATGTCGCCCTTCTGGAAGGGCTCCAGGGCGTTGACGCACTTGATCAGGGTGGACTTGCCGGAGCCGGACGGGCCGCAGACCACGACCACTTCGCCCTTCTTCACCTCGGTGCTGCAGTCGGTCAGCACCTGGAAGTCCCCGTACCACTTGTTGACGTTCTTGATGGAAATCATACGGCTAACCTTTTCTGCAGGAGTTTGACCAGCTGGGAGGCGATGAAGCTGATGCTGAAGTAGACCAGGCCGGCGAAGATGAGGAACTCATGGGGCTGGCCGATGATGTCGCCACGGGAGCGGGCGGCATTGAGGAAGTCCATCAGGCCGACGGTGTACACCAGCGAGGTGTCCTGGAACAGGATGATGCTCTGCTGCAGCAGCAGCGGGGTCATCTTGCGGAAGGCCTGGGGCAGGATGATCAGCCGCATGCACTGGCCGTAGGTCATGCCCAGGGCCTGGGCCGCGCCCATCTGGCCCTTGGGGATGGCCTGGATGCCGGCACGGACGATCTCGCAGAAGTAGGCGGCCTCGAACATCATGAAGGCCACCAGGCACGAGGTGAACGCGCCGATCGGGGTGTCCTCGCCGGTGATCCAGCGCAGGATGAAGGGCACCGCGAAGTAGAACCAGGTGATCACCAGCAGCAGCGGGATCGAGCGGAAGTAGTTCACGTAGAGCCCGGCGATCTTCGACAGCAGCGGGTTGTGGGACAGGCGCATCAGGGCCAGCACGGTGCCCAGGGCGACGCCGCCCAGCACGCCCAGCACCATCAGTTGCAGGGTCATCAGCAGCCCGTCGGCGAGGCCGGGGAGGGCGGGGATGATCGCGGAGAAATCCATCATTTACCCCCTACGGCGATCAGGCCGGGCACGGCGACCTTCCGCTCCACCAGGCGCATGATCAGCATCAGGCTCATGTTCAGGGTGAAGTAGATGAGGGTGGCCAGGGTGAAGGCTTCGAACAGGTTGGCGGAGAACTCGGCGGTCTGCTTGGTCTGCGCCAGCAGCTCCATCAGGCCGATCAGCGAGGCCACCGAGGAGTTCTTGAAGATGTTGAGGAACTCGCTGGTCAGCGGCGGAATGATGATGCGGAAGGCTTGCGGCAGCAGCACGTAGCGGTAGATGGCCGGCAGGCCGAAGCCCAGGGCGCGGGCGGCGCCGAGCTGGCCCTTGGGCAGGGCCTGGATGCCGGTGCGCACCTGCTCGCAGACGCGGGCGGCGGTGAACAGGCCGAGGCACACGACCACGCTGAGGTAGGCGGAGGTGGCCGGGTTGAGGTCCTGCTTGAACCAGATTTCCAGCGGCTCGGGCAGAAGGTCCGGTACCAGGAAGTACCAGAGGAACAGCTGCACCAGCAGCGGTACGTTGCGGAAGATCTCCACGTAGGTGGTGGCAATGCCGGACACCAGGCGGTTCGGCACGGTGCGCATCACGCCGAGCAGCGAGCCCAGCAGCAAGGCGACGATCCAGGCCACCAGGGCGATGGCGATGGTCCAGCCCAGGCCGGTGACGAACCAGTCCAGGTAGATTTCATCGCCGATGCCGGTGGACTTGAAGAATACGCCCCAGTCCCAGTTGTAATTCATCAGGGTGGTCCCCTCAGGGTCTTTGTCGGTCTGCGGTTGCGGTTGACGGCAGCGGAAGGGGGCGCCCCCTGCCGCTGGCAGGGGGACGGGACGAAGGCGGCGTGGTACGCCCGTTCGCCCTCACGCCCGGCCCGCCTCCTTGTGGGAGGCGGGCGCAACAGGTCAGAGCTCTTCGGCCGACTTGTCGGTGGGGGTGGCGATGAGCTTCTTCAGCTCGTCGCTCATGGGGAAGTTCAGGTTCAGGTTCTTCGGCGGGATAGGCTGGGTGAACCAGGTGTCGTAGATGCCGTTGATCTCGCCGGAGGCGTAGACGTCGGCGATGGCCTTGTCGACCACTTTCTTGAAGGCTTCGTCGCCCTTGCGAACCATGCAGCCGTAGATCTCGTAGGACTGCGGCTGGCCGGTGACGACCCAGTCGTCGGGTTTCTTGGCCTTGGCCATCTCACCGTAGAGCAGGGCGTCGTCCATCATGAAGGCGACGGCGCGGCCGGACTCGAGCATCAGGAAGGACTCGCCATGGTCCTTGGCGGAGATGATGTTCATGCCCATCTGCTTTTCAGCATTCATGGACTTGAGCAGGCGCTCGGAGGTGGTGCCGGCGGTGGTCACCACGTTCTTGCCCTTGAGGTCGGCGAAGTCGTTGATGCCGGCGGTCTTCTTCGACAGCAGGCGGGTGCCGACTTCGAAGATGCCGACGGAGAAGTCGACCTGCTTCTGGCGCTCGAGGTTGTTGGTGGTGGAGCCGCACTCGATGTCCACGGTGCCGTTCTGCACCAGTGGGATGCGGGTCTGGGAGGTGACGAGGTTGTAGCGGACCTTCAGGTCCGGCAGGGCCAGTTCCTTCTTCACGGCTTCGACGACCTTCAGTTGCAGGTCATGGGAGTAGCCGATGGGCTTGCCCGGCTCGGTGCCGAGGTAGGAGAACGGGATGGAGGCGTCGCGGTGACCGAGGACGATGGTGCCGCTGTCCTTGATCTTCTTCAGGGTGCCGGTCAGTTCGTCGGCGATGGCGGGAGCGGAAATCAGGGTCGCAGCGATGGCGGCGGCCAGAACCTTGGGAAGGGTACGCATGTGTTTCAGTCCTCGACTTTGTTTGTTCTTATCGGCGCGATGCGGTTTTCGGCGCCGTCGGGGATCTGTAATGGCAGGATGCGTGCCATCTGTATGGTGTTGAGATGTGTTTGTAACTAATTGAATTTATTGGTTTTTATCTTTATGGGTAGTTGGTCTTCGAGGGGCTTTGTTCGGTGGTTCGGACATTGGAGGGAAAGGCGTTCGGTTATCCGAACGTGGAGGGCGGTGTTTTAAAGAGATCCGCAGAACTCGATAACCAGCTCGGCATCGCAACAATCTCAGGGGCATAGCGTCTGGAAAGGCGGCTATTCGTAAAGACTGCCGCACAGCAGAAAGGTGGCAGCACAGCGCCAGGGGTTGGCGCCTGCCAGGCCCTGGCGGGCGCCGAAGTCGCTGGCGTCGGCCCAGGCCAGGGCGCTGTCGAGGAAGTCCTCGATGGTGTCGTGGGCCCAGGCGCCGGTCTCCGGGGTGGCGACGGCGCGCAGGCGGTCTTCACGCAGGGCGCGGACGAAGGCGAGGAAGCTGGCAGCGTCCTCCACCTGTTCCAGCCGCTCGTTCAGCGTGGCGCTCATGCCGGCGCTTCGCTGCGGCGGATCTGTTCGAGGATGCTCGGGTCGTCGATCGCCCCGTCGTCCAGCAGCAGGAACAGCTTGCTGATGATCTCGCTGGTACGCGCATCGCTGTCGGCGAAGGGCAGGTAGAGGTCATCCGCCGGCTTGCCGGCCGGGACGATGCACAGGTAGTTGCCCGGCTCGATATGGATGACGCCGCTGCCCAGGTGCAGCCGGTAGTGCGCGCGGCTGCCGGTGATGTGGGCGTGGTGGCCCTCGCAGCGCACGTTGGCCAACCCCAGGTTGCTCACCAGGGCCTGCACCAGCTCGGCGCGGCGCTGGATGACCTCGGCGCTGCCGGCGTGGGTGCTGGTCTCATCAGTGAAGGCCACGGAGACGATCAGGTCGGCGTCGCGCAGGGTTTCGGAGAACGCCAGCGGCGGGACCTCTTCCAGGGGCAGGCGCGCGCGGTCACGGACGAATTCGATGGCCTGCAGGGTGATGGTCTCGGTCAGCGGCAAGTAGCGCTGCGCATCGGGGAAGTCGACGAAGGCATACAGGCCCTGGCCCCAGTTGCGGAATACCTCCTCGCCGTCGTGGGTGGTCCAGCCCCGGGCCCGCAGCAGGCGGGCGGCCACGGCGCTGCGCAGCACGTGGCCGGCGAAGCGCATGGATTTCAGGCCGTTCTCCCGTTCGGCCGGGGTCAGCAGGTACAGCTCGCGGAACACCTGCTTGAAGGGCTGCACCCGGCGCTGGGCCACCAGGGCCTGCTGCCAGGCGGAGAGCGCGCCGGCCTGGTACAGGTGCAACGGGTGGGCGATCAGCAGCGGGCCGTCGATGGCACGGGCCGGCCCTGCCAGCGGGCAGAGGGTGAAGGCGTCGCCGTCCAGCCAGCCCAGCCGGCCGTCGCCATCGCGCAGCACCAGGTGGTCCAGCAGCAGGCGCGCCGCCGGCATGCGCAGCAGTTGGCGCAGTTGCGCCGGTTCCAGGGCTTCGCCGCGCGCCATCATGGCTTCCAGGGTCAGGCGGAAGCGGCGGATCTGGTCCTTCATGCGGCCCTGCAGGGCTTTCAGCTCCGCGTGGCCGTCATGCTTGCGCAGGGCGGCGGGTACGGACTTCAGGCGCTTGCCGCCCTTGCCGGCGACCAGGACCGGGGTGAGCCCCTGCAACTCCAGCCACAGGTCGTAGCCGTCCAGGTGCAGGCGGTCCGGCGTCTGTTCGGCGATCTCCGCTTCCATCGCCCATTCCAGGCGGGTGGCGTCGCCGTAGCCGGCGGTGCGGGCGAGGTTCTCCAGCCCGGCCTGGATGGCGGCCTGGGAGTTGGCCTGGCGCTCGGCGCCGTAGCGCTCGACTTCGCGGTGGTAGCGCTTGAGGGCCAGGTAGCGCTCGCGGGTTTCGTCCGCGCCGCTGATGGGCAACAGGCCGTAAGCGCGCAGGGCGGCCTGGGCGTGGCGTTGCAGCTTCTTCTCCAGGGCCTTGCGCTCCAGGCCGCGGAAGGCGTCCAGCAGCAGGCGGGTGTTGGGGAAGGCCCAGGGGGTGCCTTCCAGGGCGGCGAGGTAGTCGGCCAGGTGCCCGGCGTCGGCCTGGTCCAGGGCGGCTTGCAGGGCGTCGCGGTCCACCACGCCCAGCTCCGGGTCGTCGCTGCTCTGCAGGTCTTCCACCAGGCGCCCGCTGTGGTCGACGGCCAGCGCCAGGTCGAGGTAAAGGCGCTGCAGGGGCTTCAGGTCGCTCCAGCCAAGGGCGTCCAGCACGGCTTCACTGGCCGCGCCGCTGTAGGGCAGGGCGGTGAGCAGGCTGGTGCGGGGGAAACCGGCGAGCTGCCCAGGCAGGGCAGCGGACTCGGTCGAGTCGAGCTGGCCGACATCGAGCAGGGCAATCAGCGCCCGGCCCTGGGAGTTGTCGTAGTGGTCGTTGAGGGTGCCCCGCTCCAGGCCGAGGCGTGTCAGCTCGCGCACGCCGGCCAGCAGCCAGTGGGCGGTGGAGGTGCCGCGCTGGCCGATCAGGCTGCGCAGCTGCTCGGCGCTTTCCGGCAGTTGGGCCAACGAGCGCTGGACGAAGTCGGCGTTGAGTGCGTCCAGCCGTTGTTCGCCTGGGCTGCTGCCTGCTGCGAGCGGCGGCAGGGTGCACAGGCTCTCGGCCCAGGTGCGCACGGCGTGCTCGTGCAGGGCGGCATCCAGGCGGCCGGCGTCGGCCAGGCCCACGGCGAAGCGCCGGATGGCGTCCTCGGCCCTGCCCTGGTAGCTCCCGGCCAGCCGTGGGTGATAGGCGTCTTCGAGGGGGTTGCGGCGGTCCCAGTCGCCACTGAGCAGCCACTGGGCAACGTCCAGCCAGGCATTGTCGACGGGGTGTTCGGCCAGCAGCTCCAGGCAGTCTGCCAGGTTGGGGGTGGTCCAGGCGTTGGCGGGATCGTGCCAGTAATGGCGGGCCACGTAGCCGGGGTGGAGGGCGTGGTCGCTGTCTTCGAAGGCGTGGGTCAGCATGTGCCGCACGCGCCGCTCCAGGGCCTGGAAGCTGTGGGCGCTCGGGTAGGCGGCGACACCGGCGCGGCTGGTGATCTGCAGCAGGCGTTGGCGGGTGTAGCGGTGTTCGGTTTCGTCGTGGCCCAAGCTGCGCGGGAAGACCAGGGCGTCCACCAGGGCCTGCTGGCCGTCGGGGCCGGCTTCGGCGAGGAAGGCGTCGGCCAGGGCCAGACCGTCCACCTCATCCCAGAACGGGTGATGGTGGCCGTCTTCGGCCAGCAGCGCGTCGCGTTCGGGCAGGGCATCCAGGGTGCGGTCGAGGAAGGCGTCGAGCAGGGCGATGCGGGCCTGCTGGTGGGCATCGGCTTGGTAGTGCTGCATGGGGGCGTCCGTTCGTGTTGGGGGTCAGCCGCCGACCAGGGGCACCAGGCGCAGGAAGGTGAGCCGGGCCTGGGCGGGCAGGTCGAGGGAATGGTCGAGGTCGTTGAGCATCTGGCCGTCGAGAAGGATGCGGTAGCGGCGCTGGCGGAAGCCCGCCAGGGCGCGCTGAACTTCGGCTTCGGCGTCGACCCGGGGGGCGTCGGGGCGCTCGGCGTGCGGCTTGATGGCACCTCGCGCGGCCTGGCGGCTGATCTCGTCGTCGCTGAGGTAGTCGGCAGGGGCGCTGGACTGGAGGCGGTCCAGCCAGCCGGCGACCGTCCGTTCGGCCACCTGGTGCAGCACCACTCGGCGGATCAGCTCGCCCAGGGTGAGCCGGGAGTCCTCCAGGTGCAGGTTGAGGTCGGGGGTGAAGGCTTCGTTGCGGGCCCCGCGCAGGACCAGGCTCTCGACGTGCAGCTCGGTGCTCATGCTGGCTCTCCAGGCCGGCGATTCAGGTGGGCGAGCGTAGCGCCGGCGCGGCCGGCAGGAAAGGCCGGCTGCGCGGGTTCGTGGCGGCGGTCACGGCGTCTTGCGGCCGCTCATGTGGCGCAGGTAGGCGACCAGTTGCTCCAGTTGCGCGTCATCGATGACCTGGGCGGGGAAGGCCGGCATACGCGCTTCCGGCCAGCGGCGCAGGCTCTGCGGATCGCGGATGTAGCGCTGCAGGAAGCCTTCAGCGAAGTACTCGGTGGGGTTGTAGGGCAGGTTCAGGTCGGGGCCGAACTGAGCGTCCCCGGCGCCGTTGAGGCGGTGGCAGGCCAGGCAGTTCTTCTGGAACAGGGCTAAGCCGGCCTGGATGTCGGCGCTGGCGTTCTTGGCTGGCAGCAGCGCGGGGAAACGCTCGGCGACGGAGGCCAGGGCGCGGATCTTCGCCACCTGGAAGGGCCATTGCTCGGGGCTGATGCCGCCGGCTTCGGGGGCGGTCCACACCAGGTAGAAGGGGCCGGCGCTGGGCTTGCCCTCGGCCAGGCCCGGCCAGGGCCTGGCCGGGTCCTCCACGGCCAGCCAGGCGCGGGCGCCCTCACGGGCCAGCAGCGGGGCGGCGCTGAGTTCGGCGGCGAAGCCGTCGGTCGCCACGGCCTGCAGGTGCTGCTCCGGCGCCACACCGGGCAGCAGGGCGGCCAGGGGCACGGCCCGGTAGGTCATGGCGCGCTTGTAGGCGACGTCATGGGGGATGCGCACCTCCTGGGCCTGGGGGTGGGCGAGCAGCTCGGCGGTACTCAGGGTGCGGGTACCGTCGGGCAGTTCCAGGGTCAGGTCGGCGGCCTGGGCCAGGCCGGTGGCGAGCAGCAAGGCAAGGAGCAGGTGACGCATCAGGGGGCATTCTCCAACAAGGGCTTGAGCCGGGCGTAGCCGCCGGCATTCTGCACGTTGGTGTAGCCCCGGGCGAGCAGGTCGTCCTGAGCGATGCCGGAGCGCCGGCCGCTGCGGCAGTACAGGATGATGGGGGTGGACGTATCCGGCGCGACCTCGGCGATGCGCTCGCCGATGTCTTCGAAGCCGATGTAGCGGGCACCGGGGAGCGCGCCTTCCTGGATCTCCTCCGGTGTACGCACATCGATCAGCACGGCGCCCTCCTGCTTCAGAGCCTCCAGGGCGGCGGCCTGGTCGACGTCGCCGGCGGTTGCGTGGAGGCTGAGGGAGAGGGCGAGCGGGGTGATCAGAGAGCGCATGGTTCAGTTCCTTCCAAACAGTGACCGGTTGGACCCTAGCACACTCTCAAAGGGCCGCTCGACCGCTTTGGAATAGGGGCTCCAGCGCTGCGGGAGATGCCGCTCCGATGGCGGCGCGCCGGCGAGCCCGCCCGCGCCGCGCCGCGTTGAGCGGGGCGTAGCGCAGGCAGGTGATGGTCAACCGACCAGGCGAGTCAGATTGGGAAGGATCAGGAGGAGCGTGGTGGCAAAGACGATAAGGCTCGCCTGCCGCATCTTCGGCTGTTTGAACATGGCCAACTGCCTTTCTTCTTGTTGGGGATTGGCGTCGGGCCCTTACGGCCTGGCCCGGCGCGGAAACCCCGTGGCGTTGCTGATCGACCGCTCCGGCATGACCCCGCAACGGCCCCTTGCCCATTGAACACTAGGTGCGGCCCGCCCGGCGGCTTAGAACGCTTGGGATCAAGCCGCCGGCCTTTACCCGTAGCTTTGCCATAGCGGCAGGGGTGAGCCTTGGGCCAGAGCCTCGCGTTGACCCCGGGGTCAGCCGACCGTTCGTCTGAGCGCCGTGGTCAATGGCGCTGAGCAGTTCGGTCATTGAGCCGGCGGGCGTCGCCGTTAAGGTAGACCCACCGCGGTCGACCCCGGGCCGGCCCATCTGCCTAACGACAAGAGAGAACGCCATGACCGAAGCATTTATCTACGACGCGGTGCGCACGCCCCGCGGCAAAGGCAAGAAGGACGGGGCGCTGCACAGCGTCAAGCCGGTCAACCTGATCGCCGGGCTGCTCAAGGCCCTGGAGGTGCGCAACACGCTGGACACCAGCCAGGTGGACGACATCGTCCTCGGCTGCGTGACCCCGGTGGGTGACCAGGGCGCCGACATCGCCAAGACCGCCGCGCTGGTGGCCGACTGGGACGAGACCGTCTCGGGCCAGCAGATCAACCGCTTCTGCGCGTCGGGCCTGGAGGCCGTGAACCTCGCCGCGATGAAAGTGCGCTCCGGCTTCGAGGACCTGGTGGTGGCCGGTGGCGTGGAGTCCATGTCCCGTGTGCCCATGGGTTCCGACGGCGGCGCCTGGGCCATGGACCCGGAAACCAACCTGCACACCAGCTTCGTGCCCCAGGGCATCGGTGCCGACCTGATCGCCACCCTGGAAGGCTTCAGCCGCCAGGACGTGGACGCCTTCGCCCTGCGCTCCCAGCAGAAGGCCGCCCGCGCCAGCGCCGACGGCTCGTTCAACAAATCCCTGGTGCCGGTCACCGACCAGAACGGCATCGTACTGCTGGACCACGACGAGTTCATCCGCGGCGAATCCACCCTCGAAGGCCTCGGCGCCCTCAAACCGAGCTTCGAGATGATGGGCCAGATGGGTTTCGACGCCACCGCGCTGCGCAAGTACAGCCACGTCGAGCGCATCCACCACGTTCACACCCCGGGCAACAGCTCCGGCATCGTCGATGGTGCCGCCGCGATGCTCATCGGCTCCGCCGCCAAGGGCAAGGAGCTGGGCCTCAAGCCCCGCGCACGCATCGTCGCCACGGCGGTGACCAGCACCGACCCGACCATCATGCTCACCGGCCCGGCGCCGGCCACCCGCAAGGCCCTGGCCAAGGCCGGGCTGTCGGTGGGCGACATCGACCTGTTCGAGGTCAACGAAGCCTTCGCCTCGGTGGTGATGAAGTTCATGAAGGACATGGGCGTGCCGGAGGAGAAGGTCAACGTCAACGGCGGCTCCATCGCCATGGGCCACCCCCTGGGGGCCACCGGCTGCGCCATCCTCGGCACCCTGCTCGACGAGCTGGAGAAGCGCAATCTGCGTTACGGCCTCGCCACCTTGTGTGTCGGCGGCGGCATGGGTATCGCGACAATCATCGAGCGCATCTGAACGAGCTATCAGGGGCTGCTGCGCTCGGCCAGGCTGCGTTGGAAATCCTCAGGGAATGCTCATTTACAGGCGTAAACTCCGCCTCCCTTCCGATTTCCGCCTTGCCTGACCTTCGCTCGCGACGTCCCTGATGCGCTCCCCGAACATTGGGATTGAAAAAATGACTGACGCCATCCGTTACGAAAAAGGCCCGGACAACATCGTCGTCCTGACCATCGACATGCCCGGCCAGAGCGCCAACACCATGAACGCGGTGTACCGCGAGGCCATGGGCGCCACCGTGGACCGCCTGGAAGCCGAGAAGGACTCCATCGCCGGGGTCATCGTCACCTCCGCCAAGAAGACCTTCTTCGCCGGCGGCGACCTCAATGAGCTGATCAAGGTCACCCAGGCCGATGCCAACGGCTTCTACCAGATGATCCTCAAGATCAAGGGCCAGTTGCGCCGCCTGGAAAGCCTCGGCAAGCCCGTGGTCGCCGCCATCAACGGCGCGGCCCTGGGCGGCGGCTGGGAAATCTGCCTGGCCTGCCACCACCGCATCGCCATCGACGAGAGCCATGTTCAGCTCGGCCTGCCGGAAGTCACCCTGGGCCTGTTGCCTGGTGGCGGCGGCGTGGTGCGCATGGTGCGCCTGCTGGGCATCGAGAAGGCGCTGCCTTACCTCGCCGAAGGCAAGAAGGTACGCCCGGACCAGGCCCTCAAGGCCGGCCTGATCCACGACATCGCCAAGGACCGTGACGAGCTGCTGGCCAAGGCCCGCGCCTTCATCGCCGCCAACCCCACTGCCGTGCAGCCCTGGGACGTGAAGGGCTACAAGATCCCCGGCGGCACCCCGTCGACCCCGGCCGTGGCGCAGATGCTGGCCATCGCCCCGAGCGTGCTGCGGGACAAGACCAAGGGCTGCTTCCCGGCGCCGGAGAAGATCATGTGCGCCGCCGTCGAAGGCGCCCAGGTGGACTTCGACACCGCCCAACTGATCGAGGCGCGCTACTTCACCGAGCTGACCACCGGCCAGGTGGCGAAGAACATGATCGGCACCTTCTGGTTCCAGCTGAACGAGATCAACGCCGGCAGCTCCCGGCCCAAGGGCCCGGCCCGCTATGAAACCAAAAAGGTCGGCGTGCTCGGCGCCGGCATGATGGGCGCGGGCATCGCCTACGTCTCCGCCGCCGCCGGCATCGAGGTGGTGCTCAAGGACGTCTCCATCGAAGCCGCCGAGAAGGGCAAGGCGTACTCCGCCGGCCTGCTGGACAAGAAGGTCGCCCGTGGCCACATGAGCGCGGAGAAGCGCGACGCCTTCCTCGCTCGCATCAAGCCGACCGTGGATGACGCCGACTTCGACGGCTGCGACCTGATCATCGAGGCCGTGTTCGAGAACCGCGAGCTGAAGGCCAAGGTCACCGCTGCCGCCGAGGCGGCTGCCCTGCCGGATGCGGTGATCGCCTCCAACACCTCCACGCTGCCCATCACCGGGCTGGCCACTGCCGTGGCCAAGCCGGAGAAGTTCATCGGCCTGCACTTCTTCAGCCCGGTCGACAAGATGCCGCTGGTGGAGATCATCCGCGGCGAGAAGACCTCGGACGAGACCCTGGCCCGTGGCTTCGACTACGTGCTGCAGATCAGGAAGACCCCCATCGTGGTCAACGACAGCCGTGGCTTCTTCACCTCGCGGGTGTTCGGCACCTTCACCAACGAAGGCATCGCCATGCTCGGCGAGGGCGTGTCGGCGGCGATGATCGAGAACGAGACCCGCAAGGCCGGCATGCCGGTGGGCCCGCTGGCGATCTCCGACGAGGTCTCCATGAGCCTGATGACTCACATCCGCAACCAGACCGCCGCCGACCTCAAGGCCGAAGGCAAAGCGATGCCGCAGCACCCGGCCTTCGCCGTGATCGACCTGATGGTCAACGAGTTCAAGCGCCCCGGCAAAGCGGCCGGCGGCGGCTTCTACGAGTACCCGGCAGGCGGCAAGAAGCACCTGTGGCCGGAACTGAAGGCGCGCTTCGAGAAGGCCGACCGGCATATCCCGCAGGAGGACGTGCGCGACCGCATCCTGTTCATCCAGGCCATCGAGACCGTGCGTTGCGTGGAGGAGGGCGTGCTGCTGTCCACCGCCGACGCCAACATCGGCTCGATCTTCGGCATCGGCTTCGCCGCCTGGACCGGTGGGGCGTTGCAGTTCATCAACCAGTACGGCCTGGACGACTTCGTCGCCCGTGCCCGCTACCTGGCCGAGCAGTACGGCGAGCGTTTCGAGCCGCCGGCGCTGCTGCTGGAGAAGGCGGCCAGGGGGGAGGGGTTCTGATCCTCTGATGGCGTCACGACAAAGCCGGTCTTGCGCCGGCTTTGTCGTTCCTGGGGATCAGGCGGAGGCTGTCGGCATGGCGCTGCGGGGGATGATCGCGCCGGGATGGCCGATCACGGCAGCCGCAAGGCGGTGCCCGTCTTCGGCGGATACGGTGGGCGGTCGCCGCTGGATGCGTCCGGCCAGGTAGCCCGCAGCAAAGGCATCGCCGGCTGCGCAACTGTCCACCACGCGCGAGACGGGGAGAGCGGGCACCTCGATGCACTGATCGGCGGTTGCGACCAGGCAGGCAGCGGCACCGCGCTTGATCACCACTTCCGCACACCCCAGTTGGAGCGCCCGATCCGCTGCAGCCTGTGCCTCATGGGGACCGTGCAGTCGGCATTCGTCATCCAGCGTCAGCAGGGCGATGTCCGTCAGGGACAGCATCCGCTGGTGCACGGGCCGTGCTTCTTCGACGCTCCAGAGGCCCGCCCGGTAGTTGCTGTCGAAGCCGATCCGGCCGCCCTTGGTCCTGAAGTCGGCCAGCGCCGCCAGCAGCGCCTCGCGCCGCGACGGCGGAAACAGCGCGAGGCTGATGCCGGACAGGTAGAGCATGTCGAGGGGCGGCCGGGCGAGCCGCTCCTCCAGCGCGATCTCGCCGGAAAACCAGCGGCGCGCGGCGCTTTCCCCGCGCCAGTAGTGGAAGCGGCGCTCGCCCAGCGCATCGACTTCCACCAGGTACAGCCCCGGGCGTTGGCCTGGGAGCCTGGCCACCCGGCGGGTGTCGATGCCTTCGTCTTTCCAGGCGTGGAGCATCTGCTCGCTGAGGGGGTCGTCACCGAGGGCGCTGAGGTATTCGACCTGGTGCGTTGTCCCGGCCAGCAGGCGGGCAAGGTAGAGGGCGGTGTTCAGGGTGTCGCCGCCGAAGCCGCGCCTGAGCGGGGTTCCGGCGAGTTCCACCATGCACTCCCCAAGGCAGGCGATGCGCATGCGATCACCCCCGCTCGGGTGCGCGATAGGCGATGCAGTCCACCTCGACGCGGCAGTCGATCACCATGCTGGAGACCACGCAGGCCCGCGCTGGCGGGTGTTCGCCAAAGAACTCCAGGAACACGGCGTTGAAGGCGGTGAAGTCCCGGGGGTCGTCCAGCCAGACACCGCAGCGCACCACGTGCTCGGGCCCGTAGCCGGCCTCTTCGAGTATCGCCACCAGGTTGCGCAGGCACTGGCGCGCCTGGGGGACGATGCCGCCGTCCACCAGCACACCGTCCAGCAGCGGCGTCTGGCCCGATACATGGAGCCAGCCGTCGGCCTCCACGGCGCGGGCGAATGGCATGGGCTGGGTGGCACTGCCGGTGGCCCGGGCATAGCGTTTCAACTCGGTCATGGGGAACTCCTTCAGGTCCGTTCGAGTGGGTTGCGGGTGAGGAAGCGACCAGCCCTGTTCGGGCAGGCTTCGCCTGGGCGGTAGGCCAGGGTGCCGTTCACCCATACGGCATGAATGCCGGCTGCAGGGCGCAGCGGGTCCGCGAAGCTGGCGACGTCTGAAATGCTCAGTGGATCGAAGAGCACCAGGTCGGCCCAATGGCCAGTGCGGATCAGGCCACGTTGCGCCAGCCCGAAGCGACCGGCGGGAAGCGAGGTCATCTTGCGCACGGCTTCTTCGAGGCTGAACAGGCCGATGTCCTGGGCGTAGTGGCCAAGCACCCGGGCGAAGGTGCCCCAGAGACGGGGGTGCGGGTGCGGGTCTTCCGGCAGGCCGTCCGAGCCGATCATGGTCAGCGGGTGCGCGAGGATGCGTTGCACGTCCGTCTCGTTCATGCAGTGGTACACCGCGCCGGCGGGTTGCAGGTGTCGTGCCGTCTCCAGCAGGGGCAGGTCCCAGGTGGCGGCGATATCGGCGAGGGTGCGGCACGCCATGTGGGGATGGGGCTCCGACCAGGTGATCAGGATGTCGTAGGCATCAGTGACCTGGCCGAGGTCGAGGGTCGAGGCGCTGGCGGTATAGGGGTAGCAGTCCCAGCCCAGGGGTTGGCGCGTGCTGGCGTCTTCCAGGTGGGCGAGCACCTCGGCGCTGCGCCCCCAGTTGCCGGCCCCTGCGCACTTGAGGTGGGACACCACCACCGGGCTGTCGGCGTGGCGGCCTATGGCGAAGGCTTCGTCGAGCGCGTCGAGAATGCCGTCGAACTCATCGCGCAGGTGCGTCGCGTACAGGCCGCCGTGAAGGGCCAGTTCCTCGGCCAGTTGGCGCACCTCTTCGATGTCCGCAGCGCGGGCCGATGCATAGGCCAGCCCGCTGCTCAGGCCGATGGCACCATCGGTCAGGCAGGCCGCCAGCTCCGCTCGCATGGCCCGGATTTCGGACTGGGTGGCGCTGCGATCGAGGCGGTCCAAGTGGTTGTTGCGCAGGGCGGTATGCCCCACCAGGGCGGCGACGTTGACGGACGGTGCCGCCTGCTCCACCGCATCTCGGTAGTCGGCGAAGCGCCCATAGCGGAACGCTTCGGCCGGTCCCAGCAGGTTCATCGGGTCCGGCAGGTCGCCGGACAGCCTGACGGGGGCGGCGCTGATGCCGCAGTTGCCGACGATCACGGTGGTCACGCCCTGGCCCAGCTTGGGCAGCATCGCGGGGCGCTTGATCACTTCCATGTCGTCGTGGGTATGCGCGTCGATGAAGCCCGGGGCCAGGATCAGCCCTTCGGCGTCGAACACCCGGTTGGCCGTGCTGCCGCCGGCGGTCTCGCCGATGTGGGCGATGCGTCCCTGGCTGAGCCCGACATCGGCGACGAATTCCTCCGTGCCGCTGCCATCCATGACCCGTGCGTTTCGGATCAGCGTGTCGTAGTGCGTCATGCCTCAGTCCCCCAGTGGTAGTCGGTCGCCGTCCTGGCGGTATTCGTCCAGTGCCAGCTTCGCCCGGCGCAGCAGTTCCTGGCTGGCGTCGACGTTGCGCAAGGCGAGTTCCGTGGCGAGCAGGTCGATGACCAGCAGCATCCCGTAGCGGGCTGCCGTCGGTTTGTGGATGAAGTCGGTTTCGTCGAGGTGCAGCCCGAGCACCACGTCCGCCAGTGGGGCCAGCGGCCCGTCTTCGCGGGTGATGGCGAGAATCCGGGCGCCATAGCCACGCGCCAGGCGCAGGATGTCCGGCATGTCCGGGAGCGCGCCGGTGAGGGAGAGGACAATGAGCACGTCGCCCTCCGCGCAGGTCGAGGCGACCATGCGCATCATCACCGGGTCGTGATAGGCGGAGACCGGATAGCCCAGCCGTACCAGCCGGTATTGCACCTCCATGGAGAACACCGTGGAGCAGCCACCCATGCCGAAGGCATGGATGCGCCGCGCGCCGGCCAGCAGGTCGACGGCGGCCTCCAGGCGTGCCCTGTCGAGCCCGTCGAGGTGGCGGCGCAGGCTGGTTTCGATGTCCGCCAGCATCTGGCCGTGGAAGGGCGAGACCGGCGTTGCCGCTCCCGCCAGGAAGCGCTGGCCGACCCGCGAGGCCCGGGCCAGCTTGAGGCGCAGTTCCCGCAGGTCGTCGCAATCCATCAGCCGGGCGAAGCGCGACATGGCGGCCTTGCTCACGCCGGCCTTGTTGGCCAATTGGTCGATGCTGGCCGCTGCGGCGAAGGCGACGTCGTCCAGCACTGCCTCAGCGATGCGGGCGGCGTTGCCGCTGAGCTTTTCCCGGCGGCTGCGGATGAGGTACAGGATGTCCATCAGAGCACCAGCGCCAGGCCGCCGGTGAGCGCCAGGGCGATCAGGGAGATCAGTGTTTCCAGCACCGTCCAGGTCTGCAGGGTCTGGAGCACGGACAGGTTGAAGTACTCCTTGATCAGCCAGAAGCCGCCATCGTTGACGTGGGAGAGGATCAGCGAGCCCGCACCCGTGCTCAGTACCAGCAGCTCCGGATGGGGGTAGCCGCTGGCCAGGGCGATGGGGGCGACGATGCCGGCGGCGGTGGTCATGGCCACGGTGGCCGAGCCGGTGGCGATGCGCATGAGCGCGGCGACCAGCCACCCCAGCAGCAGGGGCGACAGCTCGAAGTGCGAGGACAGGGCGACGATCTCGGTGGTGATGCCGGTCTCCATGAGGATGCGATTGAGGCCGCCACCGGCCCCCACCAGCAGGGTGATGGCGGCCGTGGGCGCCAGGCAGTCGGTGCTGAACTTGAGGATCGCGTCGCGGTTGAAACCTCGCGCCAGCCCCAGGCTCCAGAAGCTGAAGAGGGTGGCGATCAGCAGGGCGACCACCGAGTTGCCGACGAACGAGAGAACCTGGTTGAGCCCGCTGCCCCGGGGGCTCAGCGCATCGGCCCAGCCTCCGAGCAGCATCAGCGCCACCGGCAGCAGGATGGTGCCGAGGGTGATGCCGAAGCCTGGCAGCGAAGCGGATGAGCCCTCGGCGCGGAGCAGTTGTTCGCCGATGGGGTTGTGGGCGGGCAGGTGGATGTGCGGTGCCACCAGCCGGGTGAAGAGCGGGCCGGCGATTGCCGTAGTGGGTACGCCCACCAGGATGGCGTAGAAGACCGTCCGCCCGACCTGGGCCGAGTATTCACCCACCGCCAGCATGGCAGCGGGGTGGGGGGGGACCAGCCCGTGGACCACCGACAGCCCGGCCACCATGGGCAGGCCGGTCATCAGGATCGACACGCCGACCTGGCGGGCCACCGTGAAGGCGATGGGCACCAGCAGCACGAAGCCCACTTCGAAGAACAGCGGCAGGCCGCACAGGAAGGCGATGGCCGCCATGGCCCAATGCGCATTGCGCTCGCCGAAGCAGGCGATCAGGGTCTGTGCAATGCGTTCCGCACCGCCGGACTCGGCCATCATCTTGCCGAGCATGGTGCCCAGGGCGACCACCAGCGCAATGTGGCCGAGCGTGCGGCCGACGCCGGCCTCGTAGGCGGTCATGATCTCGTGGGGCGGCATCCCGGCGGAGAGGGCGAGCCCCATGGAAACCAGGGTGATGACGATGAAGGGGTTGAGGCGGTAGCGCGCGATCAGCAGCACCAGGGCGATGATGGCGATGAGAGCGTGGAGCAGCAGGTGACTGCCGGCGGTGGCGGGCATCGTGTCCTCCTTGGTCGAGGCAAAGGCCGACCGTCCCGCGCGCAGGGGCGGGGCGGCTCGTTCGTGGGATGGGGGCTAGAAGAAGGTTTCCACCGCGCCCCGGACGCGGTAGCCGTCATCCACCAGCAGAAGCTGGCGCCACTTGTCGAAGGTCAGGCAGGGGTGGGAAATGTCGAAAGCCAGCATGTCCCCCACGCGCAGGTCGGCGTCGGGAGGCGTTTCCATGAAGGCGTGCTGGTCCATCATCCGTGTGAGTGTCCAGGCCGCTGGCGCGGCTGTCGGCTGGTTTCCTTCGCCGGGGCGGTGGTGCAGCGCCGGCAGCGGCATGCCGGCATCGAACGCGGCGTCGCGCTTGCCCAGGCCCACGATCGCCAGGCCCGGTTCGGGCAGGGCCTGCACATGGGCCCAGAGCTGCAATGCCGGGAGCAGGCTGCTGCCCATCTCCCGGGCCACGGCATTGCTGGCGTGGATGCGCCGGGCCGCCTCGCGGTAGATGCCGGCGTCGTGCGTCAGGTAGCAGCCCGGGCGCAGCACCACCTGCAGCGGCCTGCCGATGTCCTGGCCGCTGAAGGTCTCCGCTACCACGTCGAACCAGGCGGAGCCGGCACCGGAGAGAATCACCTCGGGTTCGCCGAAGCGGCCCTCGCTGGCCAGTCGGCGGGTGCGCTCCAGCACATGGCCGAGCAACTGGCGGACCTGATGCTCCTCCTGCAGCACGCCTTCGTAGACCTCGCAGCCCACCAGGCTGATCGTCTGGGGCCAGCGTGCGATGGCGGCCAGCACCTCGGCTTCCTGGGCTGCATCCCGAACGCCGGTGCGCCCTCCCTGCGTACCGAACTCCAGCAGCACCCGCAGGCGCTGGCCGGCCTCGCTGAAATGGCGCCCCAGTGCCTCGACGTTGGCCGCGGATTCCACCAGGCAACAGAAGCTGAAGCCCGGGTCGCGAAGCAGGCGCGAGATGATCGTCATGTTGGCCTTGCCCACCAGCTGGTTGGCCATCAGCACGCGGCGCACACCGTGGTTGCGTGCGGCCTGGACCTGGGGCGCGGTGGCCAGGGTGATACCCCAGGCGCCGTGTTCCAGTTGCCGGTGGAACAGCGCCGGGCTCATGGTGGTCTTGCCATGGGGGGCCAGTTGCACGCCATAGGCCTGGATGAACCGGCTCATCCAGGCCAGGTTGTGTTCGATACGATCCTGGCGCAGGACGGCTACGGGCAAGCTGACATCGTCAGCGAGAAGCTCCCAGCCCAGCATCGGGACATCGCCAATGCGGCTGTTGGCAGGGCTCGGGCCCAGGCCTTTGCCGTTGGGATCGAGGGGGCGCTCTTGAAACTTATTTTCATCCACCGCGTGTTCCTCCATGGCTTTGTGAAAAGAAGTACCAATCCGTTGTGGAGGGCGCCACTGGCCGGCAACCGCGAGCAGGCGTTGGCCGATGCACTCCTGTCAGCCAGGTGAATCAGTCGCAGATCCAGGGATGAGGCGGGGCTTCAGAAAGGGGGTGTCGGATTCCTGAGGTGAGATTCGCTCAGGCTGGCCGGGTCGGGATCGAATTCATCAGCCGCTGTGGTCGATTGCAGTCCCGGTATGGGACGGCGAACCCGTCCTAATCGGTTCTATCCGCTTCTCGAACTCTCCATGAGTCTTCCGGCTCCGGTCGGACGCAAGGGTGGGGACGGTGGTTCGGCAGGCCTGCGCAACGTGCTGTCCGCACGCACCTGGGCGACTGTCGGCCGCTATAATGCGCGGCATTCTGCATAGGAGCCTCCATGTCGAGCCACGCTCTGCACAACGTCATCGCAATCATCTGGTTCATCATCTGTTGGGTCGGCTACACCCGCTACGCCATCTGGAAGGGGCGCGACACCCCCTGCCTCGCCTCGGTCATGCACCTCTACCGCGAGGACTGGATGCGTCGGCTGCTGATGCGCGACAACCGCATCGCCGATGCCAGCGTGATCGCCAACCTGGAGCGCAATGCTTCCTTCTTCGCTTCCAGCACCCTGATCATCCTCGCCGGCGTGCTCACCGTGCTGGGCTCTACCGAGCGCGCGGTGTCGGTCCTCGCCGACCTGCCGTTCGTGCAGTCGGCCACCCGCGGCATCTCCGAGGTGAAGCTGCTGTCCATCGCAGTGGTGTTCGTCTACTCCTTCTTCACCTTCAGTTGGTGCATGCGCCAGTACAACTTCGCCGCCGTGCTGGTGGGTTCGGCCCCGCTGATCGGCGAGCGCAACGTGGGTGATCAGGAGCGCAAGGACTTCGCCGTGCGCGCCGCACGGGTCATCTCCCTGGCGGCCAACCAGTTCAACCTGGGCCTGCGCAGCTACTACTTCGGCCTGGCCATGCTGGCCTGGTTCATCAACCCCTGGTTCTTCATGATCGTGACAGCGGGCGTGGTGCTGGTGCTGTACCGCCGCGAGTTCCATTCCGCTGTTCTGGACGTGATGGTCTACACCCCGACCCGGGCACCCGAGCCGCCCAAGGAGAAAGAGGAATGAGTCTGCCGTTCTGGTGTGTGTTCTTCGCCGCGTTGCTGATCTACATCGCACGGATTCCCGTGGGCAAGGCGATGAAGGAGGAGGGCAGTGGTTACGACAATCACAACCCCCGGGCTCAGCAGGCGCGCCTCACCGGTTTCGGGGCGCGGGCTCTGGCGGCGCACCTCAACAGCATCGAGATGTTCCCACTGTTCGTCGCCGGGGTGCTGATGGCCCACACCACCGATACCCGTGGCTGGCTGGTGGATGGCCTGGCGCTGACCTTCATCGCGGCGCGGCTGGTGTTCCTGTTCTGCTACTGGCGCGACCTGTCGACCCCGCGCAGCCTGGCCTGGTTCGTCAGCCTGCTGTGCTCCCTGGTGCTGATGCTCAGCCCGGCACTCTGATCCCCATGGCCCCGGTCAGGCCGGGGCGCATTTCTGCCGAGCGCTGCCAGCCGAGCAGCGCCTGGCCCTTCAAGCCAGTATGCGCAACCTCACCCACCACGGGCGGCGGACGGCCGCCCGGCGTAGGCGTCCCGGGTGGCCGGGCATGCCGGTTCGTCCTGGGACGGCTGGCTGGCCGCGAGCAATGAGTCCAGCGCCTGGGAGGCGGACTCCTCGGCAGCGGCGAGGCGGTCTTCGATGGTGGGTTCGCAGGCACTGAGCGCCAGCGCGAGGGCGAGACAGAGGGGCAGGGCGAAGTGTTTGCGCACGGTGGTCCTCCTGGACAAGGCGGACGCTAGGGCATGAGGCCGCCAGCCGGGGCTGCCCGGCGGTTGACCGACGGCGGTATCATGCGCGCCTTACCGCCAACGCCATGGGAAGTACCGGATGAGCGAAAACCCGATCTTCGATAACGCCCAGCGATTCCTCGCTGTGCTGCGTCACTGTCAGGTCCTCGGGATGCGCGTGCACAGCGCCGACCACAAGGGCCTGACCCTCTGCCTGCCGTACAGCGAGCAGATCATCGGCAACCCGGAGACCGGCGTGATCCATGGCGGCGCCATCACCACCCTGATGGACACCACCTGCGGCATTTCCACCGTATGCGTGCTGCCGTCCTTCGAGATCTGCCCGACCCTGGACCTGCGCATCGACTACATGCACCCGGCCGAGCCGAACAAGGACGTCTACGGGTTCGCCGAGTGCTACCGCGTCACACCGAACGTGATCTTCACCCGTGGCTATGCCTACCAGGACGACCCCGAGCAGCCTATCGCCCACGTGGTCGGCGCCTTCATGCGCATGGGCAAGGCCATTGGCGGGAAGACCGGCAAAGCTGGAGGTGCGGCATGAGCCTGGACCTGAGCGCCCTGGTGCGCGAAGCCCACGAGAAGAACGATTACGACGCCCTGGTGAGCGCCATCCCCTATGCGCGTCTGCTGGGTATCGAGTGCCTGCGGCTGGGCGACGACATGGTCTTTCGCCTGCCCGCCAGCAAGGACAGCATTGGCAACCCGACCTTGCCGGCGATCCATGGCGGGGTGATCGCGGGGTTCATGGAACACGCGGCGATGCTGCACCTGCTGACCTTCATGGGCACGCCACATTTGCCCAAAATCATCGACTTCTCGATAGATTACCTGCGCGCCGGGCACTATCGTGACACCTACGCCCACTGCCAGGTCTGGCGACAGGGGCGGCGTGTCGCCAACGTCGCCATCACCGCCTGGCAAACCACTCAGACCGAGCCCATTGCCACTGCTCGAGCCCACTTCAAGGTCGACGAACCCTGACCCGTGGCCGGGCGCGATGTGCCCGGTCCATGCAACAAGGAATCCTGGATGGATGCACTCCTGATCCTCGGCGGCCTGCTGTCGATCCTCTTCAGCCTGGTCTGGCTGGTCATGCTGGCTTTCGGTACCAGCCTGCTGTGGGGCTTCGGCAGCCTGCTGCTGCCGCCGATCACCCTGGCCTACATCGCGGCGCACTGGCGCACTGCGCGCAAGGCCGTGATGCTCCTTGCGCTGGGCATCATCCCGCTGGTGGTGGGCCTGACCATGCTCGCCTACCGCGACCCCGAGCGCCTGCACGCGCTGCTCAGCCTCGACTGGGCCAAGCCGGAGAAGCAGGCCCCTGGCGAACTGGTCATCCACCTGCGAGGCGAACTCAACGGCCAGCCTTTCATGCCCCAGCAGGCCGAGCTGATCGACGGTGTGCTGAGCCTGCGCGAAGGGCAGGACTTCTTCGCCCGCCGCGAGGTGAGCATCCGCCTGCCCAGCCAGCCCGAGGGCGACGTGCGCCTGGACATTCTCCCGGACGATCCGGGCAGCAAGCCCGAAGTGGAAATAAGCTGGTTGCTCCCCGAGCAGGAGCTGCCGGAGGCCCGCCGCCTGAGCAAGGGCTACACCCTGCACCTGGACCTCAAGCGCACCGGCCCCAATACGCTGGCCGGCGGCTTCCACCTGGTGCTGCCGCCGCAACTGCGCACCACCTTGAGCGGCGATCTGGAGCTGTTCACCGACCGCCTGCGCTACGTCAACGGCCAGGTCGATCTGCGCCACGACTCCCAGGACACCCTGGCCTACGTCGCCCGTGACTACCTGCAACGTCGTTTCGCCACCCGCGAGGTGCAGGTCACCCATCTGCCCCCGGTGAGCCTGCCGGCCCGCGACCTGGACCTGGACGTGGAGGCCCGCATCGACGGCGTGGCCCAGCGCCTGCCGCTGCAGTTCCTCAAGAGCGACCTGCGTGGCTGGACCATTCGTGGTGATGCCTTCCCGCCGTTGCCCGCCGTGGAGGCCAAGCCCGCCACCGCCGAGGCCGAGCCCGAAGAGGCGCGCCCCAGCCGCCCGGTGGACCGCCGCCAGCGCTTTTCCCTGGAACGCCTGCTGACCAACCCCAACCGCTACCAGAACCTCACGGTACGGGTGCAGACCGCCCGAGGCAGCCAAGTGGAAGGGCGCTTCACCGGGATCAACCCCGATGGCCAGGTGGTCATCCAGCGCAACGTCTCCGGTGCCGGTTCCGCCAGCTTCGTGCTGCGCCCCGAAGAAATCGCCCGGATCGAATTGCTGGAGCCCTGAACCCGCTTCCACCCCGCCAGGCGTGCGCTCCCGCGCACCCTGGCGACGCCGCTCGTAGCGTCGTGTGAAAAAAGCCCTTGAAATTCCACAGCATGGCCCCATCTCGGCTGACATCCGCCGCCCCTGCGGCTTCAACCGTCCTTGGAGCTAGATGACCATGAGTGTGGAAACTCAAAAAGAAACCCTGGGCTTCCAGACCGAGGTGAAGCAGCTGCTTCACCTGATGATCCATTCCCTCTATTCGAACAAGGAAATCTTCCTCCGCGAGCTGATTTCCAACGCCTCCGACGCCGCCGACAAGCTGCGTTTCGAAGCCCTGGCCAAGCCCGAGCTGCTCGAAGGCGGTGCCGAGCTGAAGATCCGCGTGAGCTTCGACAAGGACGCCAAGACCGTCACCCTCGAAGACAACGGCATCGGCATGAGCCGCGATGAAGTCATCGCCCACCTCGGCACCATCGCCAAGTCCGGCACCGCCGACTTCCTGAAGAACCTCTCCGGCGACCAGAAGAAGGATTCGCACCTGATCGGTCAGTTCGGCGTGGGCTTCTATTCCGCCTTCATCGTCGCCGACAAGGTGGACGTGTTCACCCGCCGCGCCGGCCTCTCCGCCGCCGAGGGTGTGCACTGGTCCTCCCGCGGCGAGGGCGAGTTCGACATCGCCAACGTCGAGAAGGCCGAGCGCGGCACCCGCATCGTCCTGCACCTGAAAGCCGGTGAGGAAGAGTTCGCCGATGGCTGGCGCCTGCGCAACGTCATCAAGAAGTACTCCGACCACATCGCCCTGCCCATCGAACTGCCGAAGGAGCACCACGGCGAAGAGAAGGACAAGCCGGCCGAGCCCGAGTGGGAGACCGTCAACCGCGCCAGCGCCCTGTGGACCCGTCCGCGCACCGAGGTGAAGGACGAGGAGTACCAGGAGTTCTACAAGCACATCGCTCATGACTTCGAGAACCCGCTGTCCTGGAGCCACAACAAGGTCGAAGGCAAGCTGGAATACACCTCGCTGCTCTACGTACCGGGCCGCGCACCGTTCGACCTGTACCACCGCGAAGCGCCGAAGGGCCTCAAACTCTACGTCCAGCGCGTGTTCATCATGGACCAGGCCGAGCAGTTCCTGCCGCTGTACCTGCGCTTCATCAAGGGCGTGGTGGACTCCAACGACCTGTCCCTGAACGTCTCCCGCGAGATCCTCCAGAACGGCCCGGTGATCGACTCCATGAAGTCGGCACTGACCAAGCGCGTGCTGGACATGCTGGAGAAACTGGCCAAGAACGAACCCGAGCAATACAAGGGCTTCTGGAAGAACTTCGGCCAGGTCCTCAAGGAAGGCCCGGCGGAAGACTTCGCCAACAAGGAGAAGATCGCCGGCCTGCTGCGCTTCGCCTCCACCCACGACGAGAGCGGCGAGCAGAGCGTCGGCCTGGCCGACTACATCGGCCGCCTGAAGGACGGCCAGGACAAGGTCTACTACCTCACCGGCGAGTCCTACGCCCAGGTGAAGAACAGCCCGCACCTGGAAGTCTTCCGCAAGAAAGGCATCGAAGTGCTGCTGCTCACCGACCGCATCGACGAGTGGCTGATGAGCTACCTCACCGAGTTCGACGGCAAGCAGTTCGTCGACGTCGCCCGTGGCGACCTGGACCTCGGCAAGCTGGACTCGGAAGAGGACAAGAAGGCCCAGGAAGAAGTCGCCAAGGCCAAGGAAGGGCTGGTGGAGCGCCTGAAGGGCGCACTGGGTGAGCAGGTGGCCGAGGTGCGTGTCTCTCACCGCCTGACCGATTCCCCGGCGATCCTCGCCATCGGCGAACAGGACCTGGGCCTGCAGATGCGCCAGATCCTCGAAGCCAGCGGGCAGAAGGTGCCGGACTCCAAGCCCATCTTCGAGTTCAACCCCAGCCACCCGCTGATCGAGAAGCTCGACAACGAGCAGGATGAAGAGCGCTTCGGCGAGCTGTCCCACATCCTCTTCGACCAGGCCGCCCTGGCCGCCGGCGACAGCCTGAAGGACCCGGCCGCCTACGTGCGCCGCCTGAACAAGCTGCTGGTGGAACTCTCCGCCTGAGTCGAACGGTCGTAACCGCTGCCATGAAAAAGCCCGCGTCAGCGGGCTTTTTCATGGGGCATTGGCGATCAGAAGATGCCTTGCTTGCTGGCCTCCAGGATGGTGGCCTTGTTGTTGTCGTAGTGAACCTGATTCAGCTGGGTAAAGGGGTTGGCAATGAAAGCACCCGGAAGCAGGAGAATCTGGAACCAGGTGCGGACGCCATCCTGCTTGGACAGCCTGGCCAGTTCCTGCCCGCTGCGATCACGGTAGATGGTTTCAGTGATCACATGCTCTTCTGCAGTTGCCGGGATGACGGCGAATGTGAAGCCACTGATGAAAGCCAGTGCCATGCTCCCGTGGCCGTCACTGGTCACCTTCACTTCCGCCGTGATGTCCGCATCGCCGAAGCCTTCATTGACCGAGGAGAACAGGTTCGATTCCTTGTAGGCCTTGCCGACGATGTCTGACCACGCTTTGACGGCAGCCGGTGGAACGGCGCTTTGCTCATCGTTCATCCTGATCTGGCCTTCCACGACATAACGCATCGAAGGCTTCTGTTCCTTGGCCGCCGGCCAGGCGCCCAGGTCAGCGGTTTCGCCGGAGCGGAAGCCCGCGCAACCGGTGAGCAGGGCCAGGCCCAGGAAGAGGGCGGAGATTCGCAGGAGACGGGTCATTTCGTGTGTTTCCCAAGGTCGGATTGATACTGGTTGAGCAGGTCGTCGAGCGCGCTGCGGCGCTCCGGGCTGCCGTTGACGGTGCCCATCGAGTAGAGCGAGACGCTGTGTTCGGCGTGCTGGCGGGTCTGGTAGCTGTAGAGCAGCTTGCCCTGTGCATCGCTGACCTGGAGGCGGCCGCTGACGTTGGACTCGTCGATGTGGGTCGTGCCGCCGAACCAGATGTAGCCGGTCAGGGTCACGATGGCGAAGGGGAAGTAGCCGCCATAGGGCCGACGGTGGACGTTGTAGGTGTCGAAGCTGAACGAGAGCACCTGGTCATCGGCCGTGATGGCCTGGCCGGGCATGCGCACGTTGCTGAACCGATTGCTCGCCTTGAGGTAGTTGCCCAGGCTGAGGGTCATGCCGGTGGACTGGGTCTTTCCGGCATTCCAGTTGACAAAGGTCTTGTCGGTGACCTCCACGCTGGCCAGGGCGACGCTCTGCTGGCTGGTGGTGGCGGTCTTGTCGGGAGTGGGGAAGTCCGTGCCCTGGGGCACGGTAGCGCACCCGGTCAGCATCGACAGGGCGAGAAGGACAGCGGCGAAAGGCCCCTTCATGTCACGCTCCTTGTGAGGGAAATGGTTGAGTGTTCTTGGTGCCGGGAAAACGGCGGCGAGATGATGCCGATATGATGGCGCCGCTGCAACGGGGCACCGTGATCCCATACAGCGAAACGCGAAACCCTGCACGAATGGCCGGCGGAGCCTGTCCAAACGGTCGCATGCGCTTGGTGCGCGGTAGCGCTAAGCTCCACTGCCGGCCGATGAGGCCCCGCCGAGTGGCTGCCCGACCCATCCGTCCCGAGAGAGGTGATCCATGACCCAGATCCGCGCCCATGCCATCCGTTATGAACTCGACGGGCAGGCCTTCGAAGGCCAGTTGGTCTACGACCCCAGCGTGCAGGACCCGCGCCCCGGGTTGGTGATGGCGCCCAACTGGTTCGGCATCACCGAGACCGCCGTGGAGACGGCGCGCCAGGTGGCCGAGGAGCGGCGTGTGGTGCTGGTGGCGGATCTCTATGGCGCCGAGGTGCGGCCGAAGGATGCCGAGGCGGCGGCTGCTGCCATGCAGCCGCTAAAGGAGGATCGCGCCTTGCTGCGCCGCCGCATGCAGGCCGCGTTGCAGGCCCTGCTTGCACAACACGCGGTGGCCATCGATCCCCAGCGCCTGGCGGCCTTCGGCTTCTGCTTCGGCGGCACCTGCGCGCTGGAGTTGGGCCGTGCCGGGGCCGAGCTCAAGGCCTTCGTCTCCTTCCATGGCGCGCTGGACACCTCCGACCCCACCGATGCCCGCCACATCAAGGGTGCCGTGCTGGTGCTGGACGGCGCCTCCGACCCGCTGGTGCCGCGCACGCAACTGCCGGCCTTCGCCGAGGAAATGAGCGCCGCCGGGGTTGACTGGCAGTTGCTCAGCTACGGCGGGGCGGTGCATTCCTTCACCGACCCCGAAGCGGATCGCCCCGGCGTCGCGCAGTACAACCCGAAGGTGGCACGGCGGGCCTTCGCCGCCATGGACGCATTGCTGGATGAAGTCTTCCTGTAGCGGCCAGCCGGCGCTTGGCAAGGGAATGGGATGATGGCATTTTGCCGGAGTCCCGCCCCCTGATTGCGCCTGCCGGCATTTGACCGGATGGGCAAGAGGGCATTGACTCCAGACATGCCAGTCGCTGCCCCGAGACCCATCCGATGTTCGATCTCTCCCGGTTTTTCTTCGACCACGACCAGCCCACGCTGCTGGTCTTCGGCAGTCACGACCCCTGGCTGGTGCTGTTGTCGGTCTGCATCGCCATCTTCACCTCCGCCATGGCCCTGCAACTGGCCGGCATGGCTCGCCTCAGCCGCGTCCCGCTGTACCGCCAACTGGCCCTCGTCACGGGGGCTGTGGCCCTGGGGGGCGGTGTCTGGGCCATGCACTTCATCGGCATGTTGGCCTTCCAGTTGTGTGCAGCCGTGCGCTACGACCCCGGCCTGACCGTGCTCTCGATGCTGCCCAGCCTGTTCGCCTCCTGGATTGCGCTCAACCTGCTGGCACGTCGCCGGGTGTCGCTGGTGCAGTTCGCCACCGGCGGCGTGCTGGTGGGGGCCGGAATCGGCGCCATGCACTACAGCGGCATGGCCGCCATGCAGTTGGCGCCGCTGCTGCGCTACGACCCGCTGATGTTCGGGCTGTCGATCCTGGTTGCGGTGGTGTTGGCGATCATCGCCCTGTGGGTGCGCTTCGGCCTGCGGGGGCGTGTTGGCGGCGTTTGGGCCATCCTGCTCAGTGGCACGGTGATGGGGCTGGCCATCAGCGGCATGCACTACACCGGTATGGCGGCGGCACGCTTCACCGGCGTCGAGGAGTTCAGCATCCCGCGCCCTGTGGTCGGGGCGGCCTACCTGGCGATGGCGGTGGCCATGGCCACCGTGGCCTTCAGCCTGTTGGTGGCAGCGGTCAACGGCCTGCTGCGCTACCGCGAGCTGTACCGTGAGCTGGAGTCCGGCCGCGACCACCTCAATTCGCTGCTGGATGCCGCCTTCGAGGTGATCTTCACCATCGATCACCAGGGCATCATCCGTTCCGTCAACAATGCCGTCTCCGGCCTGTACGGCTGGCGGCCGGACGAGCTGATCGGGCAGCACATGGGCCTGCTCATGCCCGAGCGGCATACCCGCCAGTTCACCGAGGCACTGGATCAGTACCGCCGTACCGGCCTCTCCCGGCTCTCCGGTAGCGAGTTGGAGCTGTCGGGTATCACCCGTGACGGACGCGAGATCCCCGTCCGCGTCAGCCTCGGCGTGACCCAGCGCGACGGTAATCCCTGGTTCGTGGTGTTCGTCGCCGACATCAGTGAGCGCAAGGCCATGGAACAGGCCCTGCGCGACAGCGAGCAGCAATACCGGTCGTTGATCCGCAACATTCCCGGTGTCTCTTTCCGCTGCCTGATGGACGAGCGTTGCAGCACCCGCTTTGTCAGCGATGCCGTGCGCCGCGTCACCGGCTGGCCGGCGGAGACCTTCATGAGTGGCGAGCGCTCGCTGATCGAGTTGTGCCACCCGGACGACCGCGAGCGGGTGCTGGACGAGGTGAACGACGCCGCCCGCCTGGGACGCAGCTACGTGGTGGAGTACCGCCTGTTCGACCGTGACGGCCATGAGCACTGGGTGTGGGAGAGCGGTAGCGTCGACCTCGACGACCAGGGCGTCCCGCGCTGGGTGGATGGCGTGCTGCTGGACCAGACCGAGACCAAACTGCGCAATGCCGAGTACGAAGGCAAGGTCACCTCCATCAGCAAGGCCATGGCGTTGATCGAGTTCGACCTCACTGGCCAGGTGCTGGAGGTGAACGAGAATTTCCTCGACCTGTTCGGCTACACCCGCGAGGAGCTGATCGGCCAGCACCACCGCATCTTCTGCGATGCAGCCCTGGTGGCCAGCGAGCGCTATCGCCTGTTCTGGGAGGACCTGCGCCAGGGTCACTTCCGCTCCGGGGAGTACCGCCGCCTCGGCAAGGACGGCCGCGACGTGTGGATTCAGGCCACCTACAACCCGATCCTCGATGCCGACGGCCGCCCCTTCAAGATCCTCAAGCTGGCCACCGACCTGACCCCGCGGCGGATGATGGAGCAGGACCTGCGCAACGCCCGCGACCGCGCCGAGCAGGCCGCCGCCGCCCGCAGCAGCTTCCTGGCCAACATGAGCCACGAGATCCGCACACCGATGAACGCCATCATCGGCTTCACCGAACTGCTGCTGGACACGCCCCTGGACGAGACCCAGCGCCGTCACCTGCGCACCGTGCAGCATTCCTCCCGCTCTCTGCTGGGGTTGCTCAACGACATCCTCGATACCGCCAAGCTCGACCGGGGCGCCATCGAGCTGGAGGACATCGATTTCTCCCTGCGCGAACTCTGCGAGCAGGTCTGTGACTCCCAGCGCCTGGGCGCCGAGCGCAAGGGCCTGAGCCTGGAACTGGACTATGCCGCGCACCTGGGCGACTACTTCCGCGGCGACCCGCTGCGCCTGCAGCAAGTGATCACCAACCTGCTGGGCAATGCCGTCAAGTTCACCGAGCGCGGCCGCGTGCGCCTGGTGGTGGACGGCACCCCAGGTGCCCTGCGCCTGGCCATTCATGACACCGGCATCGGCATCGCCGCCGACCGACTGGAGAAGATCTTCGACCCCTTCGCCCAGGCTGACGCCTCCATGAGCCGGCGTTTTGGCGGCACCGGGCTGGGCACCACCATCTCCCGCCAACTGGTGGAGCTGATGGGCGGGCGCATCCGTGTCGAGAGCCGGGAAGGCGCGGGCAGTGTGTTCACCGTCGAAGTGCCGCTGGCCGCCGGCGAGCGCGCTCATGTCAATGCGTTGCGTCAGAGTTCGCCCACCTTGCCGCCGCTGCGCATCCTGGCAGCGGACGACGTGGCGCAGAACCTGGAGCTGCTCACCCTCAACCTCGAACGCCTGGGGCACAGCGTGCACGGCGTGGAAGACGGCGCGGCCGCGGTCGCCGCTTTCGGCGAGCGGGCTTTCGACCTGGTCCTGATGGACGTGCAGATGCCCGGCATGGACGGCCTGGAGGCCAGTCGCGCGATTCGTCAGCAGGAGCAGGCTGCCGGACGGCGCCCTGTGCCGATCATCGCCCTCACCGCCAGCGTGCTCGACCGCGACCGGCAGAACGCGCTGGACGCCGGCATGAACGGTTTTGCCGGCAAGCCCCTGGAGATGGCCGAGCTGCTCTGCGAAATGGGCCGGCTGCTGGGGGGGGAGGCCGGGGAGGGCAGCGCCGGTCCCGCGAAGGGCCTGTCACAGGCGGACCCGGACAGGCTGTTCGACTGGGTCCGGGGCCAGCACCTGTGGGGCGGTGCCGTGCAGATGGCCACCGCCATCGTGCGCTTCCTCGACGAGCAGGAGCGCCTCCTCGAGCACCTGCGCGAGGCGGCGCGGCAGGGTGACTTCACTGATGTGGTGGTCAATGCACACCGCCTGCGCGGCGCTGCCGCCAACCTCGGGCTGGACGAGATGGCCGCCTGCGCCGCTGAGCTGGAGCACGCTGGCAGCGGCGGCCAGCCGCAGGCCCTGGCGGCGCTGCTGCAACAACTGGCGGCTATCATGATCCGTGTCCGTGCGGCGGTCCCGGTGTTCCCGGAGCAGGCCGAGGCGGCGTCCGCGCCGGTCCCGCGGGAGTCCCTGCTGGAGGCCAGTCGCCGTCTGGCTGCCGAGCTGGCCCGTGGTGGGTTGGACGACGACGCCCACGCCCTGTTGCGCCATGGGCTGGAGGGGCAGGCCGCCCAGGCGCGCCTGCAGGCGCTGCAACATGCCATTGACGATTTCGACTTCGACCAGGCCCTCCAGCAGCTCACCGAGCTGCAGGCGTGGCTGGAGACAGGAGAGCTATCCCCATCATGAGCCCGACTTCGCCGGACCCGCGCCAGTGCCTGCTGCTGGTGGATGACGAGCCCACCAACCTGCAGGTGCTGCGCCACATTCTCCAGGACGACTACCGCCTGCTGTTCGCCAAGGACGGGCCCAAGGCCCTGGAACTGGCCGGCCGCGAGCGGCCCGCCCTGGTCCTGCTGGACGTGATGATGCCGGGCATGACCGGCCACGACGTGTGCCAGCAGCTCAAGAACGACCCGGCCACCCGCGAGATCCCGGTGATCTTCGTCACCGCCCTGGCCGATACCGAGGACGAGGCCAAGGGCTTCGAGGTCGGCGCCGTCGACTACATCACCAAGCCGGTCAGTCCGGCCATCGTCAAGGCGCGGGTGCGCACCCACCTGTCCCTGGTGCGCCTGGACGAGCTCAAGCGCACCCGCCTGGAGATCGTCCAGCGGCTCGGCCTCGCCGCCGAGTACAAGGACAACGAGACCGGCCTGCACGTCATCCGCATGAGCCATTACTCGCGCATCCTCGCCCGCGCCCTGGGCTGGAGCGAGGCCGATTGCGACGACCTGCTCAACGCCGCGCCGATGCACGACGTGGGCAAGATCGGCATCCCCGACGCCGTGCTGCGCAAGCCCGGCAAGCTGGATGCGGACGAGTGGGCGGTGATGCGCCAGCACGTCAGCATCGGCGCCACCATCATCGGCGAGCACCCTTCCGGGTTGCTGCGCATAGCCCAGCGCATCGCCCTGACCCACCACGAGAAGTGGGACGGCAGTGGCTACCCCAACGGCCTGGCGGGCGAAGACATCCCCATCGAGGGCCGCATCGTCGCCATTGCCGACGTATTCGACGCCCTCACCAGCGAGCGCCCCTACAAGCTGGCCTGGCCGGTGGAGGAGGCGGTGGCCTTCCTCCGTGAGCAGAGCGGCCAGCACTTCGACCCCGACCTGGTGGAGCTGTTCATCCAGCAACTGCCCGCCGTGCTGGAGGTCAAGGCGCGCTGGGCCGAAGAAGGGCACATGGCGTAACCGCGCCCCAGGGGGCCTCAGCCCACCATCGTCTTCACACCAAAGCAATGCCTCAGCTCCGGGAAGCGCCCCTGGCGCACATCCTCGGCATAGGCCGCCAGGGCCTGCTCGATGCTCGGCGCCAGCGCCGCATAGCGCTTGATGAAGCGCGGCTGGTAGTCACCGAACAGGCCCAGCGCATCCTCGGTCACCAGCACCTGGCCGTCGCAGGCCGGTGACGCGCCGATACCGATGGTGGGGATCGCCAGTTCCTCGCTCAATTGCCGGGCCAGGGGCTCGGCGATGCCCTCCAGCACCACCGCGAAGGCACCGGCTGCCTGCATCGCCAGGGCATCGCGGCGCACCCGCTCGGCGCCGGCCGCATCCAGCCCCTGGGCCTTGAAGCCGCCCAGCACGTTCACCTGCTGCGGCATCAGCCCCACATGGGCCAGCACCGGCACGCCGCGCTGCACCAGGAAGGCCACCGTTTCGGCCAGTGCCTCGCCGGCCTCCAGCTTCACCGCGGCCGCCCCGGTTTCCTGCAGCACCCGCGCCGCAGCGTGGAAGGCCTGCTCCGGGCTGGCCTGGTAGCTGCCGAAGGGCAGGTCGACCGCCACGCAGGCCCGTTCCGAGCCGCGCATCACCGCCTGGCCGTGGGCGATCATCATCTCCAGGCTCACCCCCAGCGTGCTGGGCAGGCCGTAGAGCACCATGCCCAGCGAGTCGCCGACGATGATCAGGTCCGCCTGGGCGTCCACCCAGCGCGCCATCGGCGTGCTGTAGGCGGTCAGCGACACGATGCTGCCGGGGCCCTTGCGCCGGGCGAGTTCGGGGACGCTGATGCGGGAAATGCGGGTGTGGCTGCTCATGACGGACTCCGGGGTAGGGCAATGGAAACGCGAGGCAGGCTACCATCGGCCTTTCGCTTCCCACTTGAGCAGAAGAGACAGCCCATGCCGCACCGGGGACAAGATGCCGTGATCCCGCCGATCCCCACCTGCGCGCGCCTGCCGCGCCCGGTGTACCCGCGCATGTTCGACATTCCTGGGGGCCACCCCATCGCCCTGCACAGCCACCCCTGGGTGCAGTTCACCTACGCCCGCTCCGGGCTCATGCAGGTGCTGACCGAAGACCACAGCTACCTGGTGCCGCCACAGTGCGCCCTGTGGGTCCCGCCGGGCCTGGCCCACACCGCCTCCAGCGAAGGCACCCTGGAGTTCCGCAGCCTCTACCTGGACGCCAGCATCCTCGATGGCTTCCAGCGGCCCTGTGCCGTGCTGCAGGTCACCCCGTTGCTGCGGGAGCTGATGGAGCGCGCTGCCGGTTTCGCCCCGGACTACCCCGAGGACGGCGTCGAAGCGCGCCTGCTGCGGGTGCTGGTGGACGAGATCCGCGCCTTGCCCGAGGCCCCCTTCAAGCTGCCGCTGCCCACCGACCCGCGCCTCAGGCGCATCACCGACAGCCTGCGCGCCGACCCCGGCGACGGGCGTGGCATCGAGGCCTGGGCCCAGGAGGTGGGCGCCACCCGCCGTACCCTCGCACGGCTGTTTCAGGCCCAGACGCGACTCTCCTTCAGCGAATGGCGGCAACGTCTGCGTCTGCTCGCCGCACTGCCGCGCCTGGCCGAAGGCGTCAGCGTCACCGCGCTGGCGGGCGAGCTGGGCTACGACTCCACCTCCGCTTTCATCGCCCTGTTCCAGCGCCATTACGGCTGCACCCCGGGCGCCTGGGCCAAGCGCCTGGGCGGGGCCGCCTGACCGACGCGGGAGGCCGCCCGACCGGCGCGCCTCCCCCCGCCTGACCTGGCCGTCGCCCCTGCACGCGACGGTGACCGATGCTGCCGATTTGGGTTAACGCACCCGGGGGGATCTCCCTAGGATCGAACCTGCCTGTGATTGCACAACAACAAGCTCCATCCGGTTCCCGGACAACCTCACATCGGCTGCCTCATACAACAAGGTCAAGAAAATGAGCGTATCTATGTTGGTCAACGGCTCCTCATCCAACGAGCTGAGGCGCGGCGCACTGGGCGTCGGCTTCATCATCTTCTTCGTGGTCTCCGCCGCCAGCCCGCTGAGCGTCATCGCCGGCGGCTTTCCCATCGGCATCATGCTGGGCAACGGCCCGGGCACGCCGGCGCTGCTGGTCCTGGCGCTGTTGGTGCTGCTGGCGTTCTCGGTCGGCTACACCACCATGTCCCGCCATGTGACCAACGCCGGCGGCTTCTATGCCTTCTCCTCCCGGGGGCTTGGCGGGCTGGCGGGTGGTGCCGCCGGCGTCCTCGCCATGTGTGCCTACAACATCCTCCAGGTGGGGCTCTACGGCATGTTCGGCGGCGTCGCGGCCGGCACCCTGTCCAGCGTCTTCGGGCTGGACCTGCCCTGGTGGGCGTACTCGCTGCTGGCCATGCTCAGCATCGCGATCCTCGGCTACCGCAACATCGACCTCTCGGCACGGCTGCTGTCGGTCATCGTCATTGCCGAGTACCTGGCGATCCTCACCCTCGACGTGGCGATCCTGCGCAGCGGCGGCGACAGCGGCATCAACTTCGCCTCCTTCGAGCCGTCCCATGTCCTCAGCGGCGCGCCCGCCATCGGCCTGCTGTTCTGCTTCGCCGCCTTCATCGGCTTCGAGGCCACCACCATCTACGGCGAAGAGGCCAAGGACCCGCAGCGCACCATCCCCATCGCCACCTACGCTTCCGTCCTGCTGATCGGCTGCTTCTATGCGCTGTCCATCTGGTCCCTGGTGATCGGCGTCGGGGTCGACAAGATCGTTCCGACCCTGCTGGCCCTGCCGGACCCGACCACCTTCATCTACGGCATGTCCGACCACTTCGTCGGGCCGGGCCTGACCTCACTGATCCGCGTGCTGTTCATGGTCAGCATCTATGCCGGCCTGCTGGCCTTCCACAACGCCGCCGCCCGCTACTTCTTCGCCATCGGCCGCGACGGCCTGCTGCCGCGCCAGCTCGGCACCACCCACCGGCTGCACCAGAGCCCGCACATGGGGTCGGCCCTGCAGAGCCTGATCGCGGCAGTGGTGGTGCTGGTCTTCGCTGCCCTGGGGGCCGACCCGATCCTGCAGCTGTTCGCCTGGTTCTCCAGCCTCGCCACCCTCTGCCTGGTGCTGCTGATGGCACTGACCTCGGCGGCGCTGCTGGTGTACTTCAGCCGCCACCCCGAGCTGCGCCTGGGCATCCTGCGCAGCCGCATCCTCCCGGGCTTCTCCTGCATTGCCCTGCTGGGGGTGCTGGGCATCGCGGTGCTGCACTTCGACGTGCTCACCGGCTCCAGCAAGCTCCTGTCCTACGGGCTGTGTGCGGTGATCCCGGTAGCGCTGTTGCTCGGCGTCGCCATGGCTGCGCGGCTGCGCAAGCGCTCCCCCGAGCGTTTCAACGCCCTGGGCAGCCACACGCTGTAGCGGCGCCTTTCCCAACGCAAACCCTGTGGCCGCCGGCCCAAGCGGTGGCAAGTTAATGGAGGACGGTCATGCACGACTATCGAATGCTCATCGACGGCGCCTGGGTAGCAGGCGAAAACGGTCACTTCGGGGTGATCAACCCCGCCACCGGGCGTGCCTTCGCGCAGTGTCCCGCCGGCTCCCTGGACCAGGTCGACCAGGCCGTGCACGCGGCCCAGGTGGCCTTCCGCCAATGGCGGGCCAGCAGCCACGCCATCCGCTGCACGGCCCTGCAGCGCATCGCCGACGACATCGAGGCCGAAGCCGAGGCCCTGGCCACCCTGGTGGTGCAGGAGCAGGGCAAGCCCTTCGCCCTGGCGATGTCGGAGATCATGGGCGGCGCCGCCTGGACCCGCTACAGCGCCGAGAGCGAGATCCCCGTGCGGCTGGTGGAGGACACCCCCACCCAGCGCATCGAGCTGCACCACAAGCCGCTGGGCGTGGTGGCCTCCATCACCCCCTGGAACTGGCCGTTCATGATCGCCGTGTGGCACATCATGCCCGCCCTGCGTGCCGGCAACTGCGTGGTCAGCAAACCCTCCAGCCTCACGCCCCTGAGCACCCTCAAGCTGGTGGAAATCATCGCCCGCCACGTGCCCCGGGGCGTGATCAACATCGTCACCGGCGAGCGCGGCTTCGGCGGCGCCATCGCCAGCCACCCGGGCATCCGCAAGATCGTCTTCACCGGCTCCACCGCCACCGGCCAGAGCGTGATGCGTGCCGCCGCCGGCAACCTCAAGCGGCTGACCCTGGAGCTGGGCGGCAATGATGCCGGCATCGTCCTGCCCGGCACGCCGGTGGAGCCGGTGGCCGAGGCCATCTTCCAGGCCGCCTTCCTCAACATGGGGCAGACCTGCGCCGCGCTGAAGCGCCTCTACATCCATGAGTCCCAGTACCAGGCGTTCTCCCAGGCCCTGGTCGAACTGGCCGGGCGCCAGGTGATCGGCGACGGCCTGGAAGCCGAGGTCACCTTTGGCCCGGTGCAGAACGCCGAGCAACTGGCGCTGGTGGAGAACCTGGTGGCCGATGCCCAGGCCCGGGGCGGCCGCGTGCTGTGTGGCGGCGCACGGCTGGAGCGGGAGGGCTTCTTCTACCCGCCGACCCTGGTTGCCGACGTCACCGACGGCCAGCGCCTGGTGGACGAGGAGCAGTTCGGCCCCGTGCTGCCGCTGATCGCCTACCGCGATGTCGAGGACGTCCTGGCCCGCGCCAACGCCAGCGACATGGGCCTGGGCGGTTCCGTCTGGGGCGCCGATGCCGGTGAGGCTCAGGCACTCGCCCAGCGCCTGGAAAGCGGCGTGGCCTGGGTCAACTGCCACGCCCAGATCCAGCCCAACACCCCCTTCGGCGGCTGCAAGCTTTCCGGCTTCGGCGTCGAGTTCGGATTGGAGGGCCTGCTGGAGTTCACCACCCAGCAGTTGCTCTACGTACGCAAGCAAGAAAGCCAGTGAGGAGCCGCACCATGTACGAGCGTTACAAGACCGCCGAGAAGAAGTTCTGGCACCCCATGAGTGCCTCCGCCGCTGCCCATCGCGGCAAGACCCTGGTCATCGCCCGGGGGGATGGCAACCACATCACCGACATCGACGGCAACCGCCTGCTGGATGGCGTCGGCGGGCTGTGGAACGTCAACGTCGGGCATAACCGTGCCGAAGTGAAGGCCGCCATCGCCGCGCAACTGGACGAACTGGCCTACTACCAGACCTTCGACGGCATCGCCCACCCCCGGGTCTTCGACCTGGCCGACCGGCTCACCGCGATGTTCGCCCAGGAGCGCATGACCCGGGTGCTGTTCAACTCCGGCGGCTCGGACGCCGTGGAAACCGCCCTGAAGATGGCCCGCCAGTACTGGATCGCCGCCGGCCAGCCCGGTCGCACGCGCTTCCTGTCGCTGCGCAACGGCTACCACGGCGTGCATATCGGTGGCACCTCGGTGGGGGGCAACGGCGTGTACCACCATAACCACGGCCCGCTGCTGGGCGGCTGCCACCTGCTGGACACCCCCTGGCTCTACCGCAACCCCTGGGACTGCCGCGACCCGGAGCAACTGGTGGAGTACTGCATCCGCCAGCTCGACGAGCAGATCGCCCTGCTCGGTGCCCAGAGCATCGCCGCCTTCATCGCCGAGCCGGTGCAGGGCGCCGGTGGCGTGATCGTGCCGCCGGCCACCTACTGGAAGCGCCTGCGCGAGGTCTGCGACCGCCATGAAATCCTGCTGATCGCCGACGAGGTGGTCACCGGCTTCGGCCGCTCCGGCTGCATGCTCGGCAGCCGTGGCTGGGGCGTCGCCCCCGACATCCTCTGCCTGGCCAAGGGCATCTCCGCCGGCTACATCCCCCTGGGCGCCACGCTGTTCAACCAGCGCATCAGCGACGCCATCGAGCACGGCCACGGCTTCAGCAACGTGGTCATGCACGGCTACACCTACAGCGGGCACCCCACCGCCTGCGCCGCCGCCCTGGCGGTGCTGGACATCGTCGAAGCCGAGGACCTGCCCGGCAACGCCGCACGGGTCGGGGCCGCGCTCATCGAGCAACTGCTGCCCCTGGCCGAACGCTACGACGTGGTGGGCGAGGTGCGTGGCAAGGGGCTGATGATCGCCCTCGACCTGGTGGCCGACAAACGCACCCGGCAACCCCTGGACCCGGCTGCCGAGCACGCCGCCCGCATTGCCGAGAGCGCCCGTGCCGAAGGCGTGCTGGTACGCCCGGTGGGCAACAAGATCATCCTCTCGCCGCCGCTGACCCTGACCCTGGACGAAGCCGGCACCCTCGCGGCCGCGCTCGACGCAGCGCTCGCCCAGAACCGCTGACCACGCGGCCCCGCCCGCGCGGCCAGCGCCGCGCGGGCCTTCCTCTGCCCAGAAGACCGACAACAACCTCCCAGCGCGGATGAGGAGCATCAGTATCCCGGAAGTGGGTCAGATGGGCAGTTGTTTCTGAAGGCGAGTGTTATCGCCCAGCCGAGGGCCATGAGTGTTCATGTTCTCCACAAGCGCCCTGCAGGCCCTTGGCTGGGCACGGGTTTACAGCTCGGGGCGACGATCCGGGTGTTCGGCGTCATAGCCCTGCTCCGGATGGGGCGGCAATGGGTGTTCGGTCATCAGGTTGGGGAAGCGCAGGTCGGGGTTGGCATCCAATTGCTCGTACAGCTCCATGTAAAGAGTTTTGAGTTTGCTATCGGCGGGATAACCCAGCGTGAATCCAGGACCTGATTTCTCATTGAAGACCGACTCCAGGGTGATCAGTGCATTGGCACTGCCAAGAGATGCTGCCCGTTGGTAGTAGAAGAGGGCCTTGGGGTAGTTGTCTTTTGCGTTCTTGTAAAAAGATGCGGTTTTCATGATGGCATCCGGGTTGTCCTGGGCCCCGGCACAGCGGTAGTACAGCTCGGCCATGTCGTCGTCCTGCCTGTCTCGGGGCAGCTCATAGGCGAAGTACTGCCCGATGCGCACCTGGGCCAGCGGGCTGCCCAGTTGGGCGGCGCGGTACATGAAGGAGCTGGCCATGCGGTCGGACTTGAGCACGCCCTTGCCGTGCTCGGCAGCCACCGCCCAGTTGTAGTAACCCAGCGGCACCTGCAGTTCCACCATGCGCTGGTAGAGCGCGAGCATCTTGCCGGTGTCCTGCTCCACCCCGGGCATGCCGGGCCAACCGGTGCGGTAGAGGCGGGCGAGGTTGTGCATGGCCTTCCAGTGGTCCTTGGCGATGGCCTTTTCATAGGCCTCGACGATGGCCGGCCAGTCGAGGACGCCCGCCTGTTTCTCCAGGGTGCGGGCGTGCTGGAACCAGCGTTCGCCTTCGGCATCCAGCGGTGGGTTGTGGTCTTTTTCGTAGGCGCAGGTAAAGCGGGGGTAGGCCATGGCAGGGGCTCCGGGCAGTAGAAGAAGGCACAGACACAGGCACAGGGCCTCAATCCACGGCAGTCGCATAGGGCGTCTCCATATCCCGGAAGTGGGTCAGATGGGCAGGCGTTTCTGAAGGCGGGTGTTTTCGCCCAGCCGAGGGCCTCGGGTGCTCATGTTCTCCACACGTGCCCTGCAGGCCCTGGGCCGGGCACGGGTTTACAGCTCGGGGCGACGATCCGGGTGTTCGGCGTCATAGCCCTGCTCCGGATGGGGGGGCAATGGGTGTTCGGTCATCAGGTTGGGGAAGCGCAGGTCGGGGTTGGCATCCAGTTGTTCGTACAACGCTTCATAAAACTCATGCAGCTTGGCGTCGGCTTTATAGCCCAAGGTGAAACCAGGGCCGGATTTCTCATTGAATACCCTGCTTAAAGTGTCCAATGCACTGGCACTGCCAAGAGACGCGGCCCGTTGGTAGTAGAAGAGGGCCCTGGGTTTGTTCTGCCGAGCGATTTCGTAGAACGCTGCCGTTTCGATAAGGGCGTCGGGGTTGTCCTGTGCTCCGGCGCAGCGGAAGTACAACTCGGCCATGTCGTCGTCCTGCTTGTGTTGGGGCAGCTCAAAGGCGAAGTAGTTGCCGAGGCGCACCTGGGCCAGCGGGCTGCCCAGTTGGGCGGCGCGGTACATGAAGGAGCTGGCCATGCGGTCGGACTTGAGCACGCCCTTGCCGTGCTCGGCGGCTACCGCCCAGTTGTAGTAACCCAGCGGCACCTGCAGTTCCACCATGCGCTGGTAGAGCGCGAGCATCTTGCCGGTGTCCTGCTCCACCCCAGGCATGCCGGCGCGGCCGATGCGATAGTGGCGGGCGAGGTTGTGCATGGCCTTCCAGTGGTCCTTGGCAATGGCCTTTTCATAGGCATCGACGATGGCCGGCCAGTCGAGGACGCCCGCCTGTTTCTCCAGGGTGCGGGCGTGCTGGAACCAGCGTTCGCCTTCGGCATCCAGCGGTGGGTTGTGGTCTTTTTCGTAGGCGCAGGTAAAGCGGGGGTAGGCCATGGTGGGGGCTCCGGGCAGTAGAAGAAGGCATAGGCATAGACACAGGGCCTCAATCCACGGCAGTCGCATAGGGCGTCTCCACATCCCAGAAACGGGTCAGGTGGGAGATCAGTGGCAGGTTCTTGTTCTTGTTTTTCCAGTTTTTATCCATCACTTGATTCCATAAGTCGAAGTTACGTTTGGCGTCACATTGGCCATTTTTTTTATTAATAGACTCCTCACCTACATGCAGCCCCCAGAGCTTTTCCCGCCACTGCCGCGCCAGCTCCGGGTCCGGGGTGGCCAGGCCCAGTTCGGAGTCGGTTTGCATGCTGCGGGTGTTGATATTGGCGGAGCTGAGCAGGCAGAACACGTCGTCCACCACCAGCAGCTTGGAGTGCACGTAGATGTCGCGGAAGTACGCCTGCTTGCCGGCCGGCAGGGTTTGCCCGGGCTCCGGGGTGCAGGCGGTGAGGGTGGCGATGACGACCTTGAGCCCGTCCAGCTCGCGCAGGGTGTAGGGTTTTGGTGCGTCGTCGTCCTCAACTGACTTGCTCGCCAGCTTCGGAATGTCCTTGGGCTGCATACCGCCGAGGCGTGCTTCCACGTCCGGGGAGACGCCCTGGGCTTCCAGTTGGGCGATCTCGCGCTTGAGCTGGGCGATTTCATTGAGCTGCGTGCGTCGTACATAGGGGTCGTTGTGGAGGTTGGCTTCCAGGTAGGCCAATCGGCTGCGCCGGGTCAGCATCCGCTCGGTCAGGGTGCGTTGGGCCTGGGGCATCAGTTGTTCCTGCCCCAGCTCCTGGAGCATGGCGTAGGTGGTGCTGGAGAAGTGGCCGCTGTTGGGGTTGTTGGTGACGACGAACAGATAGAGGTCCTGCTTGCGCCCACGGGCCTGGTACTGGCTGGCCAGGGTGCGCAGTTGCTGGGCGAACTCGGGGTAGCGGAAGTACTGGTTCTCGAAGTAGGCGTAGTTGCGGACGTTGCCAATGGCCTTGCGGTAGATCTCCAGGATCGAGGTTTCCGCGCCTTCCTGAGGCTGTGTGCGGCAGATCTGCGCCAGGCTGCTGCCGGGTGTTTCGAAATAGCCGGGCTTTATGGCTTGCCGCTGGCTGCTCAGGCTGCCGCTGAACCATTGCTTGTACCAGGGCGTTTCGCGATCCCAGGCGGTGCAGAAGTTGTGGTTGAGGTCGTGCAGCAGGGGGCCGTTGACCTTCATGGACAGGTCCTGCCAGGGACCAAACCCCGGGCTGCGACCAGCGGCCTTGTCGTCGTAGAGATGGGCGCTGCTGTCCCAGTAGTTGTGGTGCATGTTGTGCCCCATGACGAAGCCGATGGCGGCACCTGGCTCCTCATAGTCCACCAGCACCATCTTCTGGTGGTGGCTGGCGAAGAACACCAGCACCAGCATGTGCAGCAGCTGGGTATCCGTCCCGTCGCCCTGCATCAAGCGGTAGAGCATGTCGAGGCGACCCCGCTCCTCCTGGCGGCTCGCACCGGGCAGTATCGAGGCCTGGTTTTCGATGGCGAAGTCGCGGGTGCGGAACTCCACGTTCGGCATCTGGCCGCGCTGCACGCGACGGAACCAGTCGCGGGTGAAGGCCTGGTCATCCGGCGAGAGTTTCGTGCCGCCGGAGCCGCCGGTGGTGTTGTACCCGCCCATGGCGTTGAGTTCGGCTTCTACCTTGCGCAGTTCCTCCAACAGCTCCTGCTCCCGTCGCTGACGCTTGGCCGGGGTGTCGTAGTAAGGCACGCGCCCGGCCCGAAGGAGCGCCAGTTCGTTGCGGTTGACTTTGCGGCGCAGCTCCAGTTGCTCACGGGTCTGCTGGTGGTCCCCGGACGCCGAGCTCCCGCGGCTCATGCCAGAGCCGAGGGCCGTACCGCCAGAACCGAACAGGCCGTCACCGATGATGGTGTTCTCGAGAAAGTTGGCGATCGCGTTCTTCCAGATAAGGACACGAACCTTGACCCGGTTGCGCCCTCGCAGGTCGAGCAACTCGCCGATGCGATCCGCCTTGGGCTTGAAGTGCATTGCCGGGTCGAACCCCCAGCTGATGATGTCCACGCTGCGAGTGGCTCGCTGGATGGCCTCGTGCACCTCGGCAAAGGCCTGCTCGCCGTTGATCAGCGGTATGACCCGGTTGCCGGCTCGGGGCGGGTAGTGCGCGTGCTGGGCGAACCAGTCCATGGTGAGGGTGGCGGATTTGTCCTGCTTGGGTGTGAGGACGATGTTCTGCTTGCTGTAAAGAGGCGTGCTCATGACGTCGGTCCCTGTGTCACGGGGTTTCGGGTTTGCCTTTGGGGTTCCAGGAGGCGAGGAGGTAGTCCTCGCTGCTGCTCAACGGTTCGAGTTGATCCCGCTGTGCCTGGTAGTCCCGATGCCCCTGGCGAGCCACGCGCTCTGCCAGTGAGCTGGCTGTGGTGGCGGTGTCCTGACTGGCATCGACTTCGAAGCGGTGCCCATTGATCAGCTCGATGGCGTAACGCTGGGTACCGGGAATGTGTTCGAAAACGACCTGTCCACCCGGCCCCGTCAGCCCCTGTTTGATCTGAGCACCGTCTGCATACAGCGTGTAGGGCTCGTCGGCGTAGCCGGGTTGGCCAGGCACCGGACTGACCTGGACGCTGAGCTTGTGGATGACATCAGGGGCAGGTTCGGAGACCGCGCGCTGTGTGGCTTTGCCAGGGCGAGCGGAGTCGGCCGGTAATGGCGTGATCGGCAGCATGTTGTGATTGCCGCTGCCCTTGCCCGGTGCCCCGCCGGCGTTGAGCCTGGCCAGCGGGCCGCTGACGGTGACGCCGCCGGGGTCGAGCTTGATGAAGCTGCCGCCGGCCTGGAGGGTCAGTTCCATGCCGGCTTCGATCACCAGCTTCTGCCCGGCCTTGAGGTGGATTTCCTGCCCCGCTTCGATGAACTGCCCAGCACCGATCTGGATGTGCTGCTCATTACCCACGGTGAGGTGGTCGTCCA